>CAYNPP010000106.1:0-5615 GCA_964399095.1 uncultured bacterium
AATGTAACCGGCCTGCCCAACCAAATTCGAGGTCTCGTTTCCTGGCGTATAAGAAAAAAAGGCGATTGTAAAAAATATCATGAGCGCTACGCAAACTATTGCTAGACCTTCTCCAGGGTACCCACGCTCGGCAACGCGTCTTCCACGTTTATCCGTTTGTTGACGTAATTTGTTTTTCAGTCCCATCCCGCACCTCCTCGCATCCTCACATCTCCATGACAAAAGGCAACACAACTGGTCGGCGTCCCAAAGTTCTCCGAAAATACCGCCGTACTACTAAGCGCAATTGCTCCTTCACCACGTCGGAATCTGATCTCTGCTGACGCGGTAATTCTTCTAACATGATCAAGATGGCAGCCTTGGCACCGTCGTACCCCTTTCCATCTGCAACAGATAGGAACCCCCTCGACAGGATGTCCTGTCCGCTCAGAATCTCTCCCGTCTGATGGTCAAGACCGATGATGGCTATGATGAACCCTTCCCTCGCCACCTGCCGACGATCACGCAACACCTCGTCTTGAATTCGCGAAAGACCATCGACGAACACTCGCCCTGCTTCCACAGAGCCAGCTTCAGACGCTCCCGACGCATCGATTTCTAGGACCTGTCCATCTTCAAGCAGAAAAACTCCATTGGGATCTAATCCGGATTCTCTGGCCAGTTCGCAATGCTTCATCAAAAAGCGATATTCCCCATGAATGGGGACAAAATATTGCGGACGCACGAGCCGCAACATAAGCCGAAGCTCATCCTGCGCCGCATGTCCAGAGACATGGACACATGCAACCGCTTCGTAATGGACGTCAGCTCCCCTCCGGTTGAGATCGTCTATCAGTCGTGCGATCGTTTTCTCGTTACCCGGTATCACCCTCGACGATAGAATGACGGTATCATTGGAGTTGATTGTTACCTGTTTGTGCATGCCGGAAGCAATCCTGGACAAGGCTGACAATGGCTCCCCCTGGGACCCGGTCGTCAGTAAGGTTACGCTTTTGGGATCGCGGTCACGGACCGAGGCGACATCTATGATCGCTTCGCTTTGCACGGGCAAATGGCCCGTTTCTTCTGCTATCCCTATATTATTAACGAGTCGTCTACCGACAATACTAATTAGCCGTCCCTGAGCAGCCGACAATTCCATCACCTGACGGATGCGAAGAATATGGGACGCGAAGGTAGCAACAAGGACCTTGCCTCGAGAGTTAGAGATAAGATCCTCGATCGGCAGGGTGATCGACCGCTCTGATCCAGTTGTTCCCTCCCGATCGACATTTGTCGAATCCGAAAGGAGAAGCAACACGCCGGCTTCTCCGATTTCTGCCAATCGGTCTAAATCGGACTTACGTCCATCTATCGGCGTATAATCGAACCGAAAATCTCCCGTGTGCAGAATGGTACCGAGAGGGGTAGTAATGGCAAGAGCTGAAGCGTCCACTATACTGTGAGTGACATGGATGCCTTCAATTGTGAAAGGTCCGATTTCCCACACCTCTCGGGGTCGATATTCGTGCAGGTTCGCGGATTCTAAAAGACCATGCTCGCCCAACTTATCGCGTACTAGCCCTATCGTGAATCGTGTCCCGTAAACCGGAACGTTGAACTCTCTCAACAAATGTGGCAGGGCACCAATATGGTCCTCGTGCCCGTGTGTTAGTACTACAGCTCGTAAACTATCGATCTGGCGAATATAAGTAAAATCCGGAACAACCACGTCGATCCCGAGCATCTGTTGCTCTGGGAACATTAGCCCGCAGTCTACCGCGATCGCCTCCGTTCTATCTGAACCGGCCGGGCAAAATTCCACAATCATGAGGTTCAACCCAATTTCACCCAGCCCCCCCAATGGTACTATGCGCACTTTGCCGTCGCTCATACACTTCGCCCCTACCGACCCACCTATAAGGAGCAAGCCCCCTTTCCGATATCCAACTCTGTTGCAATGGCGGCATGGACCTTCCTCAATAGGGCACGGATTCCTTTCGAGATACCTGTGCACGCACATCGTTCGGGGTGCCTATGTCGACGTCAATCTGGCCGGGTGATACCTTCCACTCTCCGGTAGGCAAAACCCGCCAGCTACCTTTGATGGCGACGGGTACTACCGGGATTCCGGCCTCCACGGCGGCCATGAACCCGCCCGGTCTAAAAGGCAGTAAGTTTCCCTGCGTCCCCCGTGTTCCCTCCGGAAAAAAAATTACTGAAATTCCCAGTGCAAGAAGTTCTTTGACTTTGCGAAGGGTTGCTACCGCTTGGCCACGGCTACCGCGATCAACTAAAATTTGATGGGTACGGTACAAACATGGGCCAAGTACCGGAACGCGCCGAAGTTCCTGCTTTGCTACCCACCGTAAAGGCAAGTCTTCCAAGGCAGCGCATAAAGCCAAAATATCAAATTGGCTTTGGTGGTTAGCCATGAAAATGTAGGCTCGGCCCGTTTCCAGCCGGTCCCCACCGCTCACGCGAACGCGCACACGGCAAGCCCATAAATTACCTTTCGCCCAGAACCGCAACAAACCGGCCGCCCGCTCCGCATGCGGATCAAAAAAAGAAAGGAAATAAATCGCTCCACCCCAAATTACCGTGTGCAAGACGATAAACAAAACGCGTGCCGCAGCGAGTACCCACAAACCACTTTCCTCTTTTCCTTCCCTGACCTTGCTACCTAGTACTATTATAGTTTTTTCGACAACTTGCCGTCAACGCAGTTGATTTTTCTCTGCTTCCACTTACAATCCGGCTGTACCCGAGGAGGTCCGATTTGATCGTCGACTGCCCGGCCTGCCATACAAGATATCGTCTAGAGATGACAGGCCCCGTGGATGAGACCACTTTTTTTGAATGTACTCGAGACGATTGCGGCCATGTTTTCCCGGCTGATACTCCGATTGTCCGAGTAGATGACAGCGAACAAATACAAGCGGCGCGCGCTGATGACTCTATTTTAGACACCGAAGACACGGGCACCTTTCCTCCCGAACAACTATCCTTCAGCGATCCGCAGCCCACCGTTGACACGCCGCTCCCCCCAGACAACACAAGCCGACAAGGGAACCTAGACTTTTCGACGTATGCGCCCGTCCAGAATGACAGCCCGCTGAACGCTCGACCACCGAACACTACGAATTCCGACGTGTCCGCACCGACTGGGCCCGAAGCGATGTCGGGACCGACCCCTTCGTCCCGTCCCCAAGGCAATGAATACTTCCACCCTTCTCAAGGTCACGATTTTCGCAAAGAAATCTCTTTCGCCGCGGTGGTCGGGATTATCGTTTTTCTCGTAGGAATCTATGCCACCGCAGGAATCTTCGCACTGTCATTCGTAGAAACTACTGCTTCCCTCTTTTCGCAAATTCCTGTGCTGAACCGGATCATTGAATCGAAACGCCCCTCCAATCAACAAATCGTCCTGACTAAACTCCGTGGAGGGTTCTGGCAAACTAAGGACCAGCACACGGTTTTCGCGATCGCTGGCAGCGCTATAAATGAAACATCTTGGGCCGCAGGAGATATTCAGGTCGAGGGCACGATCTATGACAGGCGAGGCGAAGTCGTCGGTCAGCAAACTATTTACTGCGGCACAGAAACGGCACCCGAGGTACTACAAAGTCTAACCATCCGCGAGGTCCAAATTCTCAGGAGCCTTATGCCTCCTAAGAAATTCTCTGTAGGCAGTGGGGAAGCCGTTGATTTTTTGATTACGTTTGCAAAGCCGCCTAAACAAATCACAGAGTTTGGTGGTCGTGTAGTAGAAGTTAAATTCGGCGATTCCTAACCCATTTTTTTGTCGGACGGAGGGGGTTCTTCTTCTGGCGTGACATCTATTTCGTCCGGTGTCTTAACCGCCTTTCGGAAGCTCCGTATGCCCTTGCCCAACCCTTCACCAATATCCGGCAGTTTGCCCGCACCGAAGACAATCAGTACGATTACCAAAATTATAGTTAGCTCTCCCACTCCAAGACCAAACATTGTACCACCAATATATGCTGCTCCGGAGCCACAAGCAAGGACATTTTCAACTGGGCAATGCCGACGTTTCCTTGCAGGCCAGTCCTTAGATAGATAGAATGCCCCCGATGTCGGCCATCGCACTCACAATACCCGGTCCCATGAAGCGAGACCCGATCATAGTTTTCATACTATTCTCGCTGCTACTTCACTTTTTACTGTTTGTACTCTGGCCCCAACTGCAACGCAGTTCTCCACCGCTTGAACAGTTGACCGAAGTAGAGCTCCTGCCGCCAGAGACAACCAGCCTCGAGACCGTACCTCCTGCATTACCGCCGCCTGACCAACCGAAAGAGAAGGAACTGATACCACCGGAAGTGAAACAAGAGCCACCCCCGACTCTTCCAGAAAATCAGATCGTTAGTGTACCGGACGAAGTGAACGAGTTAGTCCCCGATCAAACACGGTTTCTCAGCGATAAGAACACGTCGGTAGAGGAACAGACCGTTGCCATCGGAACTCCGCTCAGCAACCCGCAGCTAGAAGAGGAAAATAGAGTCGCCCAAGAACAACCGAAGGAGCCACCAAAGCAGTTGGCCTTAAATACTCGGCCCGACGACCTGCAAAACAGAGCTCCCAACACGAATGCTCTGGACAAAGCTCTCCGGGAAGCAGACAAGCGACGAGACCCAAGGCGAGGAAATCCCCAAGTACAAAGGGAGAAACCACAATTATTCGCTCGGCAGGATGACTTATTGGCTAAGGGTTGGTTGTCCACGGATGGAGAGTCAGAGAAAGAGGAGGCCCAACGCACCCCACCTTCGGGCAACGAGCTCTTGGCAATGGCCCCCCCACCCGCACGCGAAAACTTTTTGACCATGCCAGGCCCTCGTGGGACGCTCGATCATCTTCCGGACGTGCGAAAAGGTAATCTCACGTTTCTCAATACGAAAGCCAGCAGGTTTGCTCCCTTCGTACGAAGAGTCGCCCAGCGCGTGTTTCAAAACCTGCTCATAGAGCAACGAGGCCTGGATATAGAGCAGGTTCTTGCCGCGCAGAAATTTGTACAAATAGGAGCCAAGTTGGACGGCGTCGGGACCCTCAAAGGTCTCACCATACACACAGGATCAGGCAGTTACGCAGTCGATGAAAGCCTTTTGGCGGCTTCCAGAGTCGGCGCGTGGGACGAAAACCCGCCGCCCGAGGCCGTTTCTGAAGATGGACATTACCACTTCGTTTTCCGATCTGAAATAAATGCCCAATTTGATGCTTCAGGCCTTCGGGCGATAATAGCGTTCCTCTCTGTGGGCCTGTTGTAGCACGCTCCTCCGAAGCCGTTCGTTAAATTTGGCGATGGCGGACATTCGCTCGAGGGCCATTGTAGGCGCGAATTCCTGTCTAATTTTTACTTGCAAGAATAGTGGGTTAAGGACATTCCCCTTGCAAATCACTTCCGCTGCTGCTAGCGTCGGAGGCCGCTTTAGTCCGTCCGATCATAACTTCTGTGGGGCCGTAGCTCAGTTGGGAGAGCGCTAGAATCGCACTCTAGAGGTCGTGAGTTCAATTCTCATCGGCTCCACTTTTCTTTTCCCGCATTGCTAGAAAGTATGCAGAGTATGTGTGGCTGCGATTTAGGGCCGGGCACGGCCGGGGGAGGCAACAGCCCGCGG
>CAYNPP010000107.1:0-5613 GCA_964399095.1 uncultured bacterium
ATATAACTTTTGATAGTGTTAGCAGCCAAGATCTTGTAATTGGATTAGACATCAGAGGATTCGCTATATCAGGAGGATCGGCTTGTTCGTCTGGCTCTGTTAGTCCGTCAAAAGTTCTTAAAGAAATTGGTCTTAGTGATGATATGGCCAATAAAACAGTTCGAATATCATTTGGAAAGAATTTATCTAGTGATAACGTAAAAGATTTAGCAAGTGAGATTTCATGCATAATAAAAAACTCTCGATAAATGAAAAATTTAAATAAAAATCGTGTTTTAGTTGCAATGTCAGGAGGAGTGGATAGCTCAGTTGCTGTTAATAAAATCTTAGATAAAGGATATGAAGTAATTGGTATAACATTCAAACTATGGGAAAATATTGACCCCATTACAAAAAGAAAAAAAAATAGTTTGTGCAATTCAACTGAAGCAATCAATAGAGCAAAATTAGTGTGCGATAGACTAGGAATCCATCATTATACATTAGATTATATTGACTCATTTAAAAAAAATGTCGTTGAAGATTTTGTTTCTCAGTACATGCAGGGTAAAACTCCAAACCCCTGCGTTCGATGTAATTCACATGTCAAGTGGAATAGCTTAATAGAGCATGCAAACAAACTGAATGCATACTATATATCTACAGGACATTATGCAGGTATTGTAGAAAATAAAATAGTTCGAGGGAAAGACGAACATAAAGATCAGTCATATATGCTTTGGCATCTTGAACGTGGACACATACAAAGGACCATGTTGCCATTAGGTGAAATGACAAAATCTGAGGTCAGAGAGTACGCAAATAAAAATAACCTGGAAACATCTGAAATCCCTGATAGCCAAGATTTGTGTTTTGTTATGGATGGAGATTATAGAGATTTTTTGAATGAATACATGCCCGAAAAAATGAATAACATTAATAATGGTGACATAGAAAATGAGAAGGGTGAAGTAATTGGAGCTCACTCTGGATTTACTGACTATACCATAGGTCAGAGGAAAGGCTTACAGCTATCCTACCCTGAGCCACGGTATGTAAAAAAAATTAATCCAATTACAAATACAATAACGGTTTCAAAAAAAGAATCTTTGTACTCAGATAACTGTACCACAAAAAATATTAATTGGCTTATTGATAAGCCTAGACTTCCTCAAGAAGTGTATGCGAAAGTTAGATACAATGGGCAAGGATGCAAAGCAACAATAAAAAAATCTGATAATGACTACCTTGTAACATTTGAAAATCCACAGCTAGCAATCACGCCAGGACAATCGGTTGTTTTTTATGATGAGGAAACATTGATAGGAGGAGGAATTATTGAATAGTCGCTCTATATCAATTGTTATTATGGCCGCAGGAAAAGGCACTAGAATGATGAGTGATATCCCAAAGGTAATTCATAAAATAGCTGGAAAGACTCTTTTAAACCATGTTATTGATACTTCTATTAAGTTAAATCCAGAACATATAGTTGTAGTTGTTGGATATAAAGCTGACAAAGTACAAGAATCAGTTAATGAAAAAACAATAAAATTTTCTTTACAAAGAGATCAAAAAGGGACAGCCCACGCTGTAATTCAGACGAAAGAACACCTAGAAAAATTTCAGGGGCATACTCTAGTTCTTTCAGGTGATGTTCCATTAATCCATCACAAAACCCTGGAGACTCTTATAAAAAAACAAATTAATGAGAATTTAAGTGCATCTGTTTTAACTGCGGATTTTGAAGACCCTACTGGCTATGGAAGAGTAATAAGAGATGATGATGATAATCTTAAGAAAATTAAAGAGCATAAGGATTGCTCAGATGAGCAGCTTAAAATAAAGGAAATTAATTCTGGAATATATATATTCAACAATGAGCTACTCTTTAGGCTTCTACCTAAAATTGAAAATAATAATGCACAATCAGAATACTACCTTCCGGATGTGCTGACAATGATAGTTGAGAATAAAGGAAGAATTGGACTTGAAAAAATTAATGATATTACAGAAATTCAAGGAATCAATACAAATGATCAATTGTTAAATCTTGAAAAGGAATTTAAAAATAGAAATCAATAATAATGTTTAACAGAAAAAAGAAAACAATAAGCTCGTCAGATCCAAATTTTTTTAACATCCCAATGATAATATTGAGTCTTATATCAATATTATTTTTTAGTTCTATTATCTATGAAATGATTAACCAGGAAGAGCAAGACATTAATAAGATAGTTGACCTAGAAAAATTAATGAAAAAGAATTCATATGAGAAAAAAACTGGACATAGAATACAGCTGGAGGTATTGAATGGGTGCGGGCAGAAAAAAATTGCTCTTATGTATAAAAGATTCCTAAGAGAAGGGGGATTTGATGTCCTAGATGCAAAAAATGCATTATCATTCGATAATCCACAAACTAAAATTTTATATCACACACAAAAAAGGGAAATTGCTGAATATTTATCTGAAATTCTTGGAGTTAATGATTCTCTTTTATTTGACCAAGCTGATTATAATTTAAAATTTGATGTTACAGTAGTTATTGGATATGATTTTAATGAGCTTAGTTCATATAATAAAGTATCATTATATTATCCAGAATATTAAACTAAAATAATATATATGACACCAAAAAAAATTGCAGAATTAATGTTAGAAAAAAAAGCAACTAACATCAAAGTATTTGACGTTAGAAAAATAACCTCATTCACAGATTATTTTATTGTATGCAACTCTGAATCCGAACCACAATCAAGGGCTATATATAGCCACATTAATAAAACTTTAAGAAATAAAGGTATAAAAGCTAGCAATATTGAAGGAGAAAATAAATTAGATTGGGTATTGATGGACTACATTCATTTTGTTGTACATATTTTTAATCAAGAAAAAAGAGAATTCTACAACATCGATCGTTTATGGGGTGATGCTAAAATCATAATGATTGAAGACCACAATGAAAAATAAAATAATCCATATTTTATCAACAAGTATCCAGGAACTAGGATATCCCATTGAAGATATTATCGTTCAAACTCCTAAAAATCCTAAACATGGAGACTTCACAACTAACTACCCACTAATTACCTCAAAGAAAATAAAATTAAATCCGATGGATTTAGCAAATAAAATTGTACTGCAAATACAAAGTTCAAAAGATACAATGATAGAGCGTATTGAAAGTGTTTCTCCTGGATTCATTAATATTAAAGTAACAAAAACTGAATTTTCAAATAAACTTCCAGTAATTATATCTGAAGATGAATCATATGGAAGAAGTAGCATAGGTGAAAATAAAAAAGCCCTAGTTGAGTTTGTAAGTGCAAATCCAACAGGTCCTCTAACTATAGGTCATGGAAGAAATGCTATTTTAGGAGATACTATAAGTAGAATTTTGGATTGGAACGGCTACTCTGTTTATAAAGAATATTATTTTAATAATGCTGGAAGACAAATGAGAGTCCTAGGTGAATCTGTGTACGCAAGATACATGCAATGTATTGGAGAAAATTGTGATATCCCTGATGGTGGGTATGAAGGTGAGTATATAAAAAATATAGCAGAAATTATTGCTACAAAGCATAAAGACAAACTCAAGGATGATAAAGAAAATCCTATTTTTAGAGAAAAAGCAGAAAAATATATATTTGATGATATTGAAACTACACTTCATAGAATTGGATTAAAATTTGATTCATTTTTTAATGAAAATACTCTTTATGATTCTGGTGAGATAGAAAAAACAATAGATGACTTGAAAAATAAAAATTTAGTTTATAATAAAGATGGAGCGGTTTGGTTTAAGGCATCTGATGCAGGACGAGAAGAGGATAGAGTTATAGTTAAAAGCTCTGGGGAACCAACATACAGATTGCCTGATATTGCTTATCATATAGATAAATATAAAAGAGGTTATGATCTGATGATAGACGTATTTGGAGCAGATCATAAAGATGCATACCCAGATGTTATGGCAGCTATTGATGCTCTTGGATATAGTACCAATAAAACAAAGGTTCTGATTCACCAGTTTGTTACAATTTTAAAAGATGGCGAGCCTGTAAAAATGTCAACAAGAAAAGCAAATTTTATTACTCTTAATAAGCTTGTTGAGGAGGTAGGTCCTGATGTGACTCGTTTTTTCTTTATAATGAGGAGCATGAACACACACCTCAATTTTGATATAGATTTAGCTAAGGAACAATCAGATGTGAATCCAATTTTCTATATACAGTATGCGCATGCAAGGTGCTGCAACATTATAAAAAGATTTAATGGTGAGATTAATCAAGTTGATAACTCACTTCTAAATCAATTGACTGAGGATGCTGAATCACTAATAATAGCAAAATTAATTGAGTTTCCTGATGTTGTCAAAAAATGCGCCCAAACACTTGAGCCACAAAATATTTCAAACTATCTATCAGAACTAGCCTCTTCGTTACATAGCTACTACGCTAAAACAAGGGTTGTAGATAACTCAAACATTAAACTTAGTGGCGCACGGATCTATTTAATAAATGCCACTAGAATTGTTTTGAGAAACGGACTCAATATCTTAGGGGTCTCTTCCCCAGAGAAAATGTAATTTTTCTACTTTAGCTTTTGCAGCAAGCCTTCTGGCAACTTACGCCACACTGTTTTTTAATAGGAACATTTTTTGATTTGCAACACCCAGACACCTGTTCTGAGTTTTGGCTACAGCTGCTCTGACAACTTTTTTTACAGCATGTAAGTGATATAACTCCATACGCAAATACTGCTAAAAACAAAAATTTCCATAATAAGTTTAACTTGTCTTTTAAGTCTAACATAATTTACTAACTCCCTATATTAATATTATTTTTCCATTTTTCGTATCCGCCATTTAGACTAGACACATTAACAAAACCTTCTTCGCACAAAAATTTTGCTGCACTTTTACTACTATTTCCATGATAGCAACACACTATAATATTAGAATCTTTATCTGTGGAATTAATAAAATCATCAATATTATTATTTGATAAATTTATTGCACCTTTAATATGACCTTTCTGAAATGATTCTGAATCTCTTATATCAACTATAATACAAGGGTTATCTCTTATTAGCATTGCAACATCATTCTTATCTATACATTTATAACTCATAGTTAAAAATAATCTTTTTCTAGTTCTATATCACCATTTTTTTTATAGAATATCCATCTCCCCGTGAAATCTGGTCCATTAAAAGCACCTTCAGATTTTAAAGTTCCATCTTCATAAAATTCAAATTGATAATTTTCATTCTTATAAAATTCTTTTATCTTCATAATATTTCCATTAGGGAAATACCATGAGCAACTTCCGCTTAGCTGATTATTATTATAGACCAAATCACTTTTAAGTGAGCCCCTTTCATAATAGCTATTAAATTTTCCATTGAAATCACTTCCATGAAAATTGTATTTTTCTTTAATATTTCCATTATCATAATAGTATGTCCTAACCCCTATCAAATTATTATAATCACTATATTCCTCTTCAATAACCAATGCTCCATCTTCATTATATAATTTTTTTCTATATATAATCTTATCTCTAAAAAATAATTCCTTCCTTAATATATTGTTATCATCAAAATCTTCAGTTTTTACTTTCTGCCG
>CAYNPP010000108.1:0-492 GCA_964399095.1 uncultured bacterium
ATGCCGAGAAACTGGTGTCTACTTTGTTGGCAATAGACGACATTCACAAGATTGTTAACAAAATGAGGCTATTAATGAATGAGGCAGAAATAGAGGATGAAAAAAAATGGGGGGCCCTGGATTCCTTGCTTGAGCTAGATGATCCGAGCGAAGAAAACTTAGCAGAATTAGTTAGAAAGATTATTAAAGAGTTTGACCTCAAAGGGCTATAAATCTTATCCGGTTCCAAAATTAAGACTAGGGCAATCCTGGCCAGCGTGGGCGCTCATCTCCACACATTTCCACAAGCGTTTGCGGCTTGATAATCTCGACATCCTCTCCCCAAGCAAATAGGTGCCATGCGTGCAGCGGCTGGTTTGTGCAACTACGCTGCCAGCCTTAGCTGCACAAAAGGGTGCTATTAGGTGGTCGATTTATGACGAATTCACAATGCAGTGAAAAAGTAGTGAAAAGTACTGGAAAAGTACTGGAAAGGAGTTGTTTTAATTGAAA
>CAYNPP010000108.1:502-5603 GCA_964399095.1 uncultured bacterium
GGTTCCATTTTTTGGTCCGGATGAAATAAGAAATCCTTAGCGTCTAGAGCGGCCCGCGGTGAAAATTTCCAAACAACATCTACGGGTTCATCGTGAAATACCCCGAAGCTCGCCTGGGCAAATTTTTCTAGGTCAAAACCCTCATCTCTTTCAAAATATTCGGTGGTTATCTCAACTTTATGTATGTTGGGCAGACTAAATAGCCGAAACCCTTCTTCGCCTTTGCGCAAATTATAAGCGACAAGGTAATGCCGGTGTCCGTAGAGAAATCCATAAGGATACACTTTTCGTTGGCTTACCTTTCCGGTTGAGCGCGTTCGGTATTTGATCGTAACAACCTGGCAGCCTTTGATTGCTGTTCTAAGTTCTTCGAGCACAAACGTTCGGTTTTTCGGCCGTGGGCCTGGGCGCATGGCCAAATTTTCCGCTTCGAGCAGAGCTTCTAGGTCGGGTTCCACCTTTCTTGAAATTTCCGGTTTTTGAGCCGCCCTTAGCTTTGCCGAGAGGTTTTCTAACGACCGCGCTTGGTCTTCCATATTATCCCGCTTCAGCATGCGTACGGCGGTTTCTAGATCGGCAAGCTCATCAGCGGAAAAATCAACCAGCCGGTTGAGTGTGCCGGGCGGTATCCGCCACCGCTTAGTTCTGCCATCAATGACGACTTCATCGGCTTGCGGAAAGATACGCATGATGGCGTCACGCATCCGCATAGCGGTGCGCCGGCCCACGCCAAAACGTTCTTGAATGTCTTGTAAGGACCACCCGGTCCGCGCGGCCTGCATTTCAAGCGCAAGAATCAAAAGGTTATCCGCTTTTTCGTAGCGCATCTCTTTTCCCGCCAGTTCGGTTTTTAACTCTACCATAGGAAAAGACCATGTGTAACAGAGAATGCCTATTTATGTGTCCGCTTTTGGCACATCATGTTGCTCATATGTTCCCGCGCAACAATTACTCGTGGAATGCTATGCGGCAATTTGAGCTGAATTTAACGCCAAGAATTGAGCATCACGGTTCCATCGAGCCTTGGGTGTATAGGTTTGAGGCGGGCACCCTTATTGAAGAATTGGACACACGACGGCACGTGTATGGCCTTTGGGATAAACTTTTCGGTTGCTGGAAAATTGATACGGCAACGCATGTTTCGCGTGAGATTGTCCCGACGTGGGTTCCATTAAATGCTCGCGGGATTTGGCGTAACCCATTGGATATTCGTTTTGAAAATGCGCCAAAATCGAGTTGGTTGCTGTCTCCTAAATGGCGGTATGAAGCGAACGCGGCATTTGCTGCCTATTTTTCCAGTATTCCACCGAGAATTCGCGGGGTCGTTGCACCGTTAGAGCACCACCAATGGGTTGCTCTAGATATGATTTGGCAAGTTCCCGAGTTCGCCTATTTCCTTGATGAGGAAATGTTCAATGGTACACAACAATATGTTTTTGCCTGTATAGCCCTTAGCGATGCTGCGTCCTTATCAAGAGGGATGCGGCGGGATCTGGCGAAAAACGTAATGAGCGCAAAGCGTGCCTCTTTGCTATCGCATCTATCTGCCACAAGGAGCTCTGCGAAAACCCTTCGACTGCTTAATAAGCTTGGTGACCAACCGCACCACCCTGCGACCTACCTCGGTTTGATGGGTTTTCTTGCGACTGATCCGAACGCCAAAGAATTATTGCATACGAATAATTTTCAAGCAGATGCGATAAAACTTTTAAACTGTTTTCCCTCCGGATTTTTGACCTCGAACCTCACCCGTTTTGTTTTGAGGGAACCCGAAGAATGTGAAGCGCTTACATCCTACGACGACTATGAACCAGGTGCTGGGTTCCGAACGCTTCTTAGCCTTTACCCGGCGTTGTCTGCGGACTTACAAAATAGGGTCCGGTCCTCATTGAAAAGGGTGCGATCTAGTAGTGCTTTAGCTGAGTGGGGTGAAAACTGGGCGCGAAAGGTGAGTGAGGTTGTCAAATTTCCCGCGCCACCCATCAAAGCAATACACCGTTTGATCCCACTCGCAACGGCTAAGGCCGTTCGCCAAGAAGCATTGGCAATGCGAAACTGCATTTCAAGAATGATGGGGCGTGTTCTGACAGGAGAAATTTTTTTCTACAACTGGGAAGGACCGGAACCAGCAACGGTGATGCTCGAGCAATCACCCGATACGGGATGGAAATTTGCTAAGGCCTATGGGTATGGCAACAAAAAGTTGCCTTCCCAAACCTTGAATTACATTAACCATGTGGTTAGCAGGGCCACAGAATAAATCATTCCCGAACGGTAATGCCACGTGTTTCTAGCCCCTTTATTTGCACAGCATCCTGGGCGCTTTTGACATGTGTCCGAATCTGTCACCTGCCAGGTTATACAATAGAGTGTGTTTAAGCTGCCAACCGATTTCTATTGGAGCATGAAATGAACTTGCCGTTACAAACTAGAAAACAACCCTGTCTCGTATTTTCACCTAAAGCCACATTAGTTGCGGTATTATTGCTGATTACCGGGTGTGCGACCGACAACAATAAGCTACAAGTCGGCACGGTCGATTGGTTTAATAAACCAGGAGGCTCTTCGCCCGCCATCGTAACCTTAGCTCGAGATCCTGGCGTCCTAGAAGAGGATGGCGGCATCCAGACCGCGCTCCAAAATGTGGTTGAGCTAGCGAACCAAAAGCGGTTCGTCGAAGCACGGCATATCCTGGCGGGCGTTCGGGAACTGCAGGACCCGGAAAAAGACGGCTACCAAGCCGTAACTTGTGCTATGGCGCTGCTCGCTCTTCGAGAAGGGAGTATCCGAACATTCAAGAGAATTGCGCACCAACTCGATGCCGCTCTCGGCGAGCCGGTAAAGGTTGCCCCGTCTTATGTTGAAGTTATCAGCCTTTATCGATTGTTGAGCCAAAATTCGCTACCTGTAAATGCGCCTGAGGGTATGAAACGCCTGAAGGAACAGCACTTCCCCACAGAAAAAGCAAAGCTTTAAACAAGGAGTAACAAGCATGAAATGCTCAAGGTTATTTTTAAGCTGGGTGGCATCACTCTTGATGGTAACCTTTGCAGTACCAGGTTGGGCGGAGGCCAAACAAACATCGCTGGACTCGCGCATCATTCAAGCGTTTGAAAATATTGACGAACGCACAAATACCCATGAACGCGACGTCGTTACTATGCGGGCACAGATTGATAATCTGGCAAAAAAATTAAAGGGTCTGCGAAGCAAACTTGCTGATATTCCAAGCGACACCCAAGATCCAAGCGACAGAAAACTACGTCGTATTCTTCATGGTAAAGTTATTAACGTTTCTGCGGAATATCTGAACCAATCCTACAAACTCGTGGACTCAGCTGCCGCTGTGATCTCGGCCAATCTCACTGATCTAGCAAAATTGGCAGATGCCGTACGAAAGTCCCCGGATTCGCGAAACGGTGCGTTGCGTCTTAAAAAGCGTGTCCAAAAAAACATTGATGCCGGCAAGTCTATGCGCAGCGCACTACTGCAGCTCCGCAGCTGGGCTAGCAAAAACCCTGGCATGGTTGGTCGCTTTCAGAGCTTAAAGCGGCTGACACAAGCGTTGGACCGCCGAATTTCCATTGATAAAACGCGGCTCAAGTCTCGGCATGTAGATGCAACGGGTGCGATCCGAAGCACGCGCCAGGATGCATTGGACCGTACCGTTGATCGCTTAGGCGATATGTTCGCTGAGGTGAAAGCAGAGAAGGAATCCCTCAAAGACCTCCGCGACGAGTTGTCCATAGCCATACAACTTGGCCGCATGGAAATGACCCAAGAGGTTGCTGAAAGGGCTATTCCGCGTGTTGATGGCTTCAAAGCGCCGACGTCTGGCATCGACTCATTACAAGACTTGGCATCGGTTATTGGCGAGTTGAACACCTCCATGATTACCGAAGCTAATATGCCACCTCTGACGGGTGAGGCGGCAGCAGAGCTAGCTGTTGACGCAGGACAGCCAGCGAGTCTCAAAATCGGAGGTTTCAATAATTTTTAGAGGAGCGGATTATGTTTAATCGACAAACTGGATCAGTGGTTTTGGGAACGATTGCCCTATTGGCCACCACCATTTTCTTTTCACTAACGCATCACACTATTGCTGGCGAGACCGGAGATAGCCGCGTCCAAAAAACCCTAATCGAAAGAACGGAAAATTTTTGCGAGGCTGTTCTGCCGAACTGGTTTTTCTCGGATACAGGAATCAAAGACGAGAATGTTCGTTCAGTAGTGACCGACTGCTACATGGGACATGCCCGACTTGCCGTTCTTGGTATAAAATCGGCATTTCCCCTGGCGGACACGGTGCTATCGGAGGTTCCCGCTGCTTTACTCCACGATAAGACTGGTATCAATCTTGATATCTACCGTCCTCTAGCCGGACGCGAGCTACAGACGCGGGTAGCGGAAAAGTAGAAAATGGATACCCCGGTTAATTCCGCCACAAAGTGTCTCAATAGCGGCACGGCTTTTGGCCGCGAAATCAATAGCCTTTTAATTGCCGTCATCATTGGGATTACCACCTATATCTTTGCGCATTGGGCTGTTCCGCATATCGCTTCTCAAAGCTTACATGAGCTTCTGAGAAAGTTTGTCGGGGTATCATGGCCATTTTTCGTAGCCGTTATGGCTTACCTTTATTACGTTACCGGAGCCTGGATCGTTGAGGCCTTCACACTTGGTATTCCACGTCAATGGAATGGTATTTCCCAGGTTTTACACTGGGCTGCGGAAGCCTGCCCCCTTGTTGGTTTGTTAACTACTTTTTTTAGTCTGCTAATGGCTTTGATGGTGTATGGGGAATCCGGTCCCAGCGACCCCAAAACCCAGGCGGCTTTCATTAGTCAATTCGCCATTGCTTTCGGTAGCAGCATTGCCGGCGGCATTCTCGCTTTACTTGCTTTTACCCTACACCGAATGATCCCAGCGCCCTCGGAAGACCAGGCTTGAGACAATGGAAGCGTTAAACAACGACATTATTTTGCCTGCAGATAGTGAAACGAGACTCGACCCTAAACCTGTAGCTAAGATATCCCCAAGAAGGGGTCAGGGTGCGCCAATTAGTTTACGTCCCCCGACTTTGATGATTGACCTCTTGTTT
>CAYNPP010000109.1:0-5603 GCA_964399095.1 uncultured bacterium
GTACAATATTATGATAGTTCTCACTTTTGCAGATTCTTAAAAATTCCATTGCTGACTCCACCATCCCAAGAGGCGTATCACCGTATCTGCTTAATATTCTATCTGATAATGATCCATGGTTTGTTCCTATCCTCATCGCTGTGCCGTACTCTTTACAAATTTTTACTAGTGGCAAGAAGCGATTATTTATTCTCTCTATCTCATTATTGTATTGCGCATCTGTATATTCAATTATATTAAATTTTTTTCTATCTGCATAGTTCCCCGGATTTATTCTTACTTTTTCTACAATCCTCGCAGCTATCTCTGCAGCATTTGGAGTAAAATGAATATCTGCTATCAATGGTGTTGTATAGCCCCTACTTTTTAGCTCCTTTTTGATATCTAGTAGGTTCTCGGCTTCATTCTTACTTGGAGCAGTTATCCTTACATACTCACAGCCAGCATCTATCATTCTAATTGATTGTTCAACTGTAGATTGTGTATCCATAGAGTCTGTGGTTGTCATAGACTGGACGCGGATAGGATTATTTGCTCCTAACGCAACATCACCTATCTTAACCTCTCTTGTTTTCCATCTTGAATATGAAACTAGAGAGTTGCAATATATATTTTCTTTTGATATCATAAGAGACTATCAATTTAGTAATTATTAGATAGTTTTAATACTTGAAATTTCTATCTAGATATGTAACTTTAAAGTATACTTATGAGTAAATATTTAACAGCTCCACGAGCCTCAAAAGAAATGCCCAAAGGGATTCCTTATATAATTGGAAATGAGCTTGCTGAAAGATTCAGCTTTTATGGCATGAAATGCATACTTATGATTTTTATGACTACGCATCTAATGAATGGTAATGGGGAATTAGATGTACTAGATCGAAATACAGCAACTCAATGGTATCACTTATTTACATCCGCTGTATATTTTACTCCAATTCTAGGTGCAATACTATGCGATGCATTTCTAGGAAAATACAGAACGATACTCCTTCTTTCTATTGTATACTGCTTAGGTCATTTTGCACTAGCTATTGATGAAACAAGAATGGGATTGATTGTTGGACTATCTCTGATATCAATAGGAGCAGGGGGAATAAAACCATGTGTTTCAGCACATGTTGGTGATCAATTTGGAAAAACAAATTCACCTCTTCTTGAGAAAGTGTTTAGCTGGTTTTATCTTTCTATAAATCTTGGGGCCTTTATTTCTACTATGCTTACTCCTCTATTACTCTCTTGGTATGGACCGGGGTTGGCATTTGGACTCCCGGGCTTGCTAATGGTTATTGCAACTGTGGTTTTCTGGATGGGACGAAATGTGTTTATTCATATCCCTCCTGGAGGCATGAAATTCATAAAAGAAATTTTCAGCAAAGAAGGAGCAACTGCAATATTAAAGTTAACTCCTATATACATTTTTGTTGCAATATTCTGGGCTCTTTTTGATCAAACAGGTTCAACTTGGGTGATTCAAGCTCAGCAACTTGATAGGAATTGGCTGGGTATAAACTGGCTACCATCTCAAATACAGGCCATTAACCCAATAATGATATTAATTTTTGCTCCTACATTTGCTTACTTTCTTTACCCTAAATTAAATTCACTGTTTGAGTTGACGCCTATAAAAAAAATAAGCATCGGTCTATTCCTTGCTGTTCCTTCTTTTATTATAATTGGAAACCTTCAAACTCAAATTGATGCAGGATATACCCCGTCAATTGCCTGGCAGGTACTTGCATATGCAATTCTAACAGCCTCAGAGGTTTTTGTTTCAATTACATGTCTTGAGTTTTCTTACACCCAGGCACCAAAAACAATGAAATCATTTATTATGGGCTTTTTTATGCTATCTATAACTCTGGGTAATATTTTTACAGCTGCAGTCAATAGTTTTATAATGAATGATGATGGGACAACAATTCTTGAAGGAGCATCATACTTTTACTTCTTCTCAGGTGTTATGTGTTTCACAGCTATATTGTTTCTACTTGTTGTGAAATTTTACAAACCTAAAACATATCTCCATCAGGAGCAGGAGGCATAGTTGAGCAAAAATTCAGAAAAATTTCATTTAGGACACCAAGGCGATGCCCCTGTTGAGCTCTCACCCGCGACACTGCAAACGCACTGCGCTATCCTTGGATCATCTGGCTGTGGTAAAACAGTAGCAGCAAAAATATTGATTGAAGAAATGGCACTAAAAGGAATTCCAGTAATAGCCGTTGACCCACATGGGGATGTCAGTAGCCTGGCTTTCAATGAAGATGATAATAGCATAATTTCAGAAAAGAAAATTTCAGAAAAGAAAATAAATAGTTTTAAGGAGAATGTTGAAGTTTTAATATGGACACCCGGAAGCACAAGAGGGCTCCCACTTTGCTTAAATCCACTTAAGTTTGATGATATCCCATCTAATAAGGAGGATAGAATAAAATATCTATCCTACACAGCGCAGGTTTTAGTTTCAGCATTAGACTATGATACTAAAAGTCAAAAAACAATTTATAGCATTCTATTTACAGTGCTTGATTATTTCACCTCTCATAATACAGATATTGATGATTTTACAAAATTAATTGAGAGTATAAATGATATGCCGGATGCTCTTCTTGAAAAAATTGAGAAGCTTGGGGACCAAAAAGATTTAAAGGGTATCGTTGAAAGATTAACTAGATTCACAATTGCTTCAGAATCTCTTCTATTTAATACAGGGACCCCACTTGATATAGATCTACTGCTTGGTAGAAACAGTAAAACTGGGAAGACCCGAATCTCAATAATCTATTTAAATTCTCTATCTACTCTTAAAGAACAAGAATTTTTTATGTCAGTTTTAAACCAAAAAATTTATCATTGGATGAAAAAAAATGAATCAAATTAAATGAAAAATAAATTTTTAAAGTGTGGGTATTTTATTGATGAGATTTCACCATGGATTCCTCCTGTGAAAAAACCTCTGTGCAAAGAGAGCTTTGAGAGACTATTTAAAGAATCAAGAAAATTTGGCGTGAGCCTTATCGTAGCAACACAATCTCCAGGGGACATCGATTACAAAGTAATAGCACAAGTTAGTACAACCCTACTTGGAAAAATTCAGACTCCACAGGAAATAGAGAAAATAAAAAATAAAATAAAAAGCAAAAATAGAATGACGTTAAAGGTTTGATGAAAGACAAGAAAATACAAATTCAACAAGAAAATAAATCTCCTGATGCAAATATAGCTCATAGAAAAAAAATTAATGACGATGAAATTGTTTACATGGTTGAAAATAAAATTTTTCAACGTGAAGTGGTAGCTAAAGTAAAAAAATATCTAAAGGGCGGATTCATATTTAAAGATGAGGAATACTCAGATTCTGAATTTAGCTACATCCAGCTAATCAGAGTTGAGCTATCATACTTTAAACAGAAAGGTTTTATCGTAAAAAGGGAAGAAAAGATTAATGATATTAATTTGTACCTTCGCAGAATAAAGAGAAAGAACAACAAAATTGATAAGTATAAAATTCTATCATATAATAGAGATGAAGTAATATTTGAATCAATAATCGACAAAGATCCTAATCAAATTATAGATTTAGATGATAAATGCAAAATTGTAAAAACGAGTAGATTAGAAGCAAGAAAAGAATTTGAGTTCCGAGGGAGGACACGATTAAATGATATCAAGAAGGATATAATTTCTGTAATGGAAAAAAAATATAATATAGAAATAAAAGATATCTACTGGGCGCTCTTCCCTTACTGGAAGTGTATTATAAAAAATAAAAGCAACGCAAAATTATCACGAGAGATATATATAGATGGTGTTCACGGCAATGAGATTAATCTTTTATAGACAAAGAGTTTTTTTATAAAATTTTAATTTCTATAGGAATTGAATCCTAGTATATACGAAGCCCTTATATTCCCTTCACTTAAAACCAATGATATATTATGTGGGAACACAATTCCTCCTGTTTGCATGCTAAATCCAAGAGCCATCGCGTATCCAATATTTATTGAAGGGTCACCATCATCATTTTCTGAAAATGATAAATTGGGGCCAAAAGCAAATTCTCTGCCTTCAGCGGACCTCATTCCAAATGCGCTAGTGAGGCTAGGTATGAGCATTCCCTGTTCCATTCCACCTATTAGTGTTACAAACTCTATAAGTCCAATCGATTCTCCTGCATTTCCAAAAATCCTTCTTTCAAATTGCCATCCGAATTGAAAAAGTACGGGACTTGATAAAACATCAGGTAAATCTCCGGAAACATAGGTTACTCCAAATCTTGGGCCTTCATAGAGAGCATACATTTTTTCATCAGGCTCAGGCTCATTTGTAGTTACACTTGACATGTTATCCATATTTTTCTCTATATACTTCTGAGCCTTTTGATAGTCCTTGCACTCTTTATCAAGCTTTTGATAGTACTCATACTCTCGATCGCTCATCTGATCTAAATCTTTTTCTACTATCTTATTGTACATCACATCTTCACAGGGGTTATATCCATCCTGAGAATAGACTAGTGCTACAAACATTAGGAAAATTATTTTTTTCATATCAAGTTCCTTTTATAATTATTAAACCTATCAATAATTCACAATTTAATTATTTTCTCTAATTATAGCAAGCTTAGCGATAGAGGTCTTACTATCCTTATTTGAACTTATAATTAAATACACTCCAGAAGCTAGAAATCTTCCGTATTTATCAGTCCCATCCCACTTATACTCATTAGTCCCAGATCCTGACAATGTTTCAAAGGTATAGCCTCTTAGGTTCATTATTCTGATTGTACTTCCGATTGGAACATTTCCAATTGTCAATAGATTATCCTTGGGAACCAAGAAGGGATTTTTATCTAAGGATAAACTATAGCCATTATTCTCATCTAGCGGCACATTATAGAATGGAGATGATAGAATACATATTCCTAGTTCCGTAGCAAAAAGCACCTGCTCACTACCACCATCAAATGCAATATCGTATACAATATCTGATAGCAATCCACTATTCTCGCTGGACATCCCTATGTAGGAAGGCCAATATTCCTGATAATTTGATTCAGAGAGTATAGTTCTAACTCCACTGTGCCTTGTTGTAACCCACACATTTGAAAATTGATCGCATCTTACGTGGTCACCTTTACGAAACTGCAACTCTGAAAAATAACTAAAACTTGATATGGGATTAAGTTCATTGCCTAGAATGGTGTATCCATTTAATCCGCCTGATGATAAAACCCACAGTATATCATCGTACCCATCACTATCACATATATCAATTGACCATACATCAGATTGACTACCATCAACAAGCAAATCACTATTTAATGGTTCAACAAACTGATTATTATAATTCAGGTACCTAACGCCTCCATCTGAATAATCAGAGTCGCTTGCCAATGTTCTCTCATAGTTGAATGATAGCCATGGTCTTCCAAGCCGATCAAAGGCAATTTCCTGAGGAAGGTAAAGGGTACTATTTCCAAGGTTCTTTCCATCCCATATCCCAGAATCAGGGTCATATACAGATATGATATTTCCAAAATATTCATTGTAAGGATTCACCACCCAAATTTGATTCCCATATTCTATTAACTGATT
>CAYNPP010000110.1:0-3134 GCA_964399095.1 uncultured bacterium
ATAGTAGATTTCCTAGTCCAGGATAAGCAAAAATTACTTCTACTAATACTGATCCAGCTAGGATAGTTCCAAGACTAATTGCAAGCCCTGTTACTTGAGGTAACATTGCATTTCTTACTCCATAACTTAGAAAAATCCTTCTTTCTTTTAAACCTTTATATTCAGCGAATTTCATATAATCCTCACCCATAGTAGTAATCATCATTCCTCTCATTCCAAGTCCCCAAAAACCTATTGAAGTGAGGACTATAGAGCCCGCAGGCATAACTGCGTGTGAAATAACACTTAAAACCATTTCTATATCCCATTCAGGTCTAACACCAAAGCCATATGCACCTGATGTAGGTAGAATTGGCCAATATATTGCAAAAGTGTAGATCATTACTATACCGAGAAGATAATATGGAATGGCAGAAAGAGTCATTAGTAATGGAACAAAAATCTTAACAAAATTCCCAGTTTTGGGCCATGCGAGTAAAGCCCCAAAAACAGTACCCACCCCAAAGGCTATTACAGTAGCAACAGATAACATTCCGATGGTCCATGGCACCGATCTCATTATTTCATTAATCACAGGTGTAAAGTCTGCAATGGTTTTTCCAAAATCCAAACGAATAACATCATTCCAGTAATTAATGTATTGTTTCCATAATGGTTGATCTAGACCAAATTTCTTTTCCCATACCTCAATCATTTCTTCCATTTTCCCTACATTAACTCCGCCTTGAGCGGCCAATTGGTATAGTCTTTCTTTAATAGGGTTTGTTGATCTCATTCTAGGAATAAGGAAATTAATACTTACTGCAACAACAATAACAGCAAGAAACAGGAGAAATCTTTTTAATACATATTCTGTGTTCATTAAAGAAGAATTGTTAATGTTTTTTGATTTATTAATTCTTTAACAAAAATAACTTCATGTAAAGAAAAAATACGAAAATAACAAAAGAAAATTATTGTAATAACTCCATTTAATAAAAATAAGTATAAAATTTACGTAAATGTTTGACTTTTATTGTTTTATTGATGAAAATCTCATTGAGTACTAACTCTATTCATCTTAATTTAAATATTTAATTTTTTATAATTTAAATTTAATGGTTAGGTATTGTTAGAAAATAAAAAACTTAAGGAGAATATTTATGTTTAAAATAAATTCCAAAGTTATGGGGTTGTTTTTAGTAACATCTTTGTTTTCTTTTGTAATAGCTTGTGGTGGTGGAACTACTACAACTGAGACAATTGTTGAAGAAAAAATTGTTGAGGTTGTAAAAGAAGTTCCAGTGGAAAGAGAGGTTATTAAGGAAGTTCAAGTAGAAAAAGTTATTGTAGAAGAAAAAGAAGTTATTAAAGAGGTTGAAGTTGTTAAAAAAGAAATTGTAGAAGTAGAGAAAATAGTTGTTCCTCCAGATTATAAAGCTGGACACAGAGGAGATGTGGCTCGAGAAGACACATTGATTATTACTGGGTTTGGTCCTGGCGCTTCTGAATGGACTGGTTTTGATAACTTAAATCCATATTCAGCCGGTGGACTTGGTAGAGTAAGAGGTATTCTAAACAAGACTATTTATGAATACATGTATTACTACAACCACAATACTGGTGAACAGATTCCATGGCTAGCTACTTCTTATACTACACATGATGATGGTATGGGAGTTGACTTTACTTTACGACAGGGAATTAAATGGTCTGACGGTGAAGCTTTTACCTGTGATGACGTTAAATATACTGTTGAATTATTAAGAGACACTCCAGAACTAGTTTTTGCTAGTGATATGGGAGAATGGGTTAAGGGTGTAACTTGTGTAGATGATCACAATGTAACAATTAACTTAAACAAAGCGAACGTTAGATTTTTCTACTTCTATTTCGTAGAAAACTCTGAAATTCATATCCAAATTCTACCTAAGCATATTTGGCAGAATGAAGATCCTCTAGAGTTTACTAACTGGGATCCTGATAAAGGATATCCTGTAGGAACTGGTCCATATGTAGCTGTTGAAGCTACCGGACAAGGACAGATCTTTGATCGAAATGATGCTTGGTGGGCAGCAGAGACTGGTTTCTCTCACCTTCCAGTACCATTGAGAGTTGCTTATATTCCTCCAGGAAGTGCAGATACTGCAGTTGCTAGAAATATAAACAACGAATTTGATGTTGCTTCAATTATGCAACCAGGTGTTTTCCTAGTTGCTAAAAAGAAGAACCCTAACATTCAGAGTTGGGCTGTAAAAGGTCCGTCTTGGGGTGCTGCAGACGCTTGTCTATACACTCTAGGTGTTAACACTGAATGGGGTCCTATGAGTGATGTTAATGTTCGAAGAGCTATTAACAGAACTGTAGATAGACAACTATTGGTTGACTTAGCTTATGAGGGTTCAACTGTCACAAGAGGAGTTCCGTACTCTACTTATGGTGGATTGAAATTATATGAAGATGCTCAGGCAGATCTTATTGCTAAGTATGACCCAGAGAAACATGATTTAGATGAAGCTGCAACACATATGGCTGCTGCAGGTTATGCTAAAGATGGAGATGGTCAGTGGGCCAAAGATGGTGCTAAGTTAGAGTTTGATCTACATGTACCTGGTTGGTTAAAACCAATGGGTCCAGTGCTAGAAAAGCAGTTAAAAGATGGTGGTTTTGCCGCTACCTTTGTATTACATGATCCAGATAATGGACCTATGTTTGATGCTGTAAGAACTGGTAAAGCTGACATGTGGGTACTAGTTCATTGTGGAAGTAGTAATGAACCTTGGGGAACATTACAACACTATCACAGTAAATTTAGTGCACCTACACAGGGAGAAATGAACAGTTATATTTGGGGTAATAGTCATTACAAAAACCCAGAATATGATGCAATCATTAACAAAATGGATGAAATCCCTGGATCTGCAAATGACCCTGCTTACATGGCATTAGCTGATCAAGCATTAGAACTATTCTTAAGTGATGTTATTGAAATTACTCTTGCTGAAGAAAGGCATGTAGTAACATTCAATACCGCTCATTGGAAAGGTTTTGCTAATGAAAACGATCCATATGTTGCTCCATATAGCTTATGGGCTGCGTTCATTCTAGAAGTTTTGAATGTGACAAAAGCTAAATAGTTATAGCACATATAAGAT
>CAYNPP010000110.1:3234-5571 GCA_964399095.1 uncultured bacterium
TCACAAGTTCCTCCAAAAAATCCCCAAGTTTTACTTTTTAGGAATTTCATTAATTCATCATTAGCTGAATCAATGCTAGGGATTTTAGCATTTTCTCTTATAAGATTTTCTTGATCAACTGATTCTGAATTTTTAGCTTCTTTATCAGATTTTATAATTTCTTTTGTTTTGCTTGGGTAACCTTCTTTTTCACAAGCTTCAGTTAATTCTTTTAAAGCCAAATATGATTCAACATGAATTTCCATATGCTCGTATGTGTCATCATATGCAAGAGGCATAAATGTAGGATAGTCATAATAATTCGCTACAGCTTCTTCTGCTGCTCTTATAAATCTACCTGATGTAACAAGTATTTCATCAGAAGATTTCATTGAAGTTATTTCAAGTTCTCGAATTTTAATGTTTATTTCATTAATAGGCATTTCATCTCTCATTACTCCTTCAGTAAGTTCAAAAAAAACTATACAAGCTGGTTCTGAATCATAATAAGAAACAGTGTTTTTACATCCAAATATAAAAAATATGAGAATAATTACGTGAAAATTCTTTAGTAATGAAGTTATTTTTGGAGCTTTCATAATGTAATATTTATTTCCAATTTTATTTAGTTTAATTAATGGGAGATTATATTATTAATTAATAATTTTTTGTAATTACAATTTTTTAAATATTTTTTTGGAGATGAAATGACTTTAAAATTAGGAATTATAGGATGTGGTGGTATGGGTCTTAGACATATGCATGGTATTTCAGAATTAATGAAATATAGTGAAATTATGAAATTAGAAGCAGTGTGTGATCTTCATGAATCTGCAGCAAATTTTGTTGCTTCAAAAGCTGAAGAAATTACAGGAAAAAGGCCAACTGTTTTTACTAGCCTTGAAGAAATGTTACAGGAATCTGATATAGATGTTTTAGATATAGTTACAGATACTCGAACACATCATAAATTTGCTATAGAAGCTATGGAAAGTGGAGTACATGTGATGACTGAAAAGCCTATGGGGGTAACTCTAAAGGCTTGTAGGCAAATGATGGATTCACGAAAAAAAAATAATGTAAAGTTAGCTGTAGCTGAAAATTATAGAAAAGACCCCATGAATCGTATAGTAAAAGAATTGATAGACAATGGGGCGATTGGTACTCCACAAATGCTTTTGGATATTTCTGTTTCAGGTGGAGGACACCTAATGCATGCTACTGGATGGAGAGCAAAAAAAGTAATGGCTGGAAGTTTAATATTAGAGCAAGGCGTGCATACATCTGACTTAATTCTATATTTTTTGGGTGATGCAAAATCAATTTATGCCACTACTGGAATTATGCAGAAAGAAAGAATTGTAGGGAAGAGGCCACCAGGTATAGAACAGTTTTACGGGCATAGGGTTGAGGATCAATTTGAAGGTCAGTCTAAAGTAATTATAGATGCGGAAGATACTGCATTTTCTGTAATAAAATTTCAAAGTGGAGCTATTGGCCAAATGACTATGACTAGTGGTGCAAATGGTTATGGTTTTGGAAATCAGACTATACATGGTACTGAGGGAACTCTAAAACTTCCCGGAAGTAGAAATGGTAATAGTCCAATTATTTCTAGAGATAATTTATCTGATTCCATTACAGGAGATGATCTTCTGGATTTAGTTCCTGAATGGCAATTAGATGATATTACTTCATTATATTTTGATGGTAGTAGAAGAATCTCTAACTATGATTATCCATTTGAGGCAGTAGATAGAAAGCTTATTGCTATTGAACTACATGATTTGGCGGAAGCAATAATAAATAACTCTACACCTGAGGTAGATGAGATTGTAGGAGTGAAAGCATTATCATTAGCTTATGGAGCATTAGAGTCTGGAGATACTGGACAAATAGTTAACATAAAAGATATAGAATCAGGTAAGGTGAATCAGTATCAGTCTGAAATTGATTCTGAATTGAAAATTAAAATCATAAGGAGAATCTTAGCAATGTTATTAGAAGGACAGAAAGCTCCAAGTTTTGAGTTAATGGGTTCTGGTGGATCTTTAATTAATCTTGATAATTTGAAAGGAAATATAGTAGTTCTTTATTTTTATCCTAAAGATGATACTCCAGGATGTACTATTGAGGCGTGTGAATTTCGTGATATGAAAGAAGTTTATGATCAAACAGGTATTAAAGTGTTTGGCGTGAGTGCAGATGACTTTGATTCTCATCAAAATTTTATTAATAAATTTGACTTAAATTTTGAATTGATAATAGATGAAAACCATGAAATTTGTCAGAAATATGGAGTTCTTTATGAAAAAAATGATAATGGGAATTCTAAATTGAGTATTAAGAGAATAACTT
>CAYNPP010000111.1:0-1719 GCA_964399095.1 uncultured bacterium
TGATTGGCAGACTGTTACAGATTTTACTGCTTCTTACATGTCAGCAGTGGCTGATGATTGCTGGCAAGCTGATTTCAATAACACTGCAAATGGGACTATTGGACTACTCTACAGTTTATCAGGTTGTGAGATTGAGCCTTCTGATGACAGCGTAGAGGTTGGCACGCTTACATTTACAATTAGTGATAATGCAGAGTGGGGAGGAGGAATTGAACTTTACTTTAGTGACTTGATTGTAGCTGGAAGCGGTGGTGAGTCGATTGAAGCTGAAGGGTACCCAGGTGGAATAGCTATAGGATCGACCGGTGACGTCAATCACGATGGTGAGATTAACGTGATTGATGCAGTTTCATTGATTCAGTATATTCTCCAGTTTGAAGAGCCCTCTGATTCTGAATTTTGGGCCAGTGATTTAAATGAGGATGGATCTCTTGACATCCTAGATGTCGTGCTTCTAATTGAGATGATTTTAGGCGACTAGAAAGTAGGTTTTTAAGTATAAAGAAAAAGGCTCCTGTAAAACAGGAGCCTTTTTATTTTATTTTGTAACTATATTTAAAATAAGGTACTTAAAGACATTTATATAAAGTAATATATTAACATTCAACGACATTTACTGCAAGCCCACCCTGAGCAGTTTCTTTGTATATTGATTGCATATCTTTACCGGTATCCATCATTGTTTTTATAACTTGGTCTAGAGTTACTTTATGGTTTCCTTTTCCAAGCATGGATAGCCTGGCAGCATTTATTGATTTGATTGCTCCCATGGCGTTTCTTTCAATACATGGTATCTGAACTAGTCCCTTAATAGGGTCGCAGGTTAAACCTAGATTATGCTCCATAGCTATCTCCGCTGCACACTCAACTTCTTTATTGGTCCCGCCAAGTGCACTCACGAGCCCCCCGGCTGCCATTGAGCATGCTACACCAACTTCTCCTTGACATCCAACCTCAGCTCCCGATATGGACGCATTTTTTTTATATAAAATTCCAATGGTTCCTGCTGTAAGCAGCAGTCGAATAATCCCCTCTTTATTGGAGTTTCTTGTAAATTCAAGGTAGTAACGAATTACCGCTGGTATAATCCCTGCGGCTCCATTAGTTGGAGCGGTAACCAACTTTCCACCTGATGCATTCTCTTCATTTACAGCCATGGCATAGACATCCACAAAGTCCATTGCTTTTAGAGGGTCTAGTTTTCTGCTTCTATTGAGCCTTTGAAAGATGTTTGCTGCTCTTCTTTTGACATTTAATCCTCCTTCAAGTACTCCCTCTGTGCTTAGTCCGCTATTTATACATTCATTCATAACATTCCATATCAACAGCACTTTCTTTCTTAGCTCAGATTTAGTCATATTTGCAATTTCATTCTCAAACGCAAGCTCATGCACCTTCTTGTTGTGTTTTTTGCATATTTCCATCAACTCATCACAGCTTTCAAACTCAAATGGCGATTCCTTGGCAAGCGCAAATCGTTTTCTTTCTCCTTTTACACGAATAAAACCACCACCAATTGAGTGGTAGACCCTTTTTAAAAGAAGACCATTTGTTTTATCGTATCCAGCTATTTCAAGAGTGTTTGTGTGTCCTTTTGCAGGTGTCTTAGTGTCAAAAATTATATTTTTATCCATTTTAAAGGGGATTTTAATGGTATTCGAGATGTTTATTGAATTTGCTTTATTTACTCTTCTGATAGTTGATTTAATATGTTTTGTG
>CAYNPP010000111.1:1729-5341 GCA_964399095.1 uncultured bacterium
CAGGGGAGTATCCTTCTAGTCCAAGAACTATTCCCTTGTCAGTTCCATGCGCCTTCCCTGTGTACGCAAGGGAGCCAAATAGTCTGATTTCTATCTTGTTTACCTTTATATCGATTGCCTTATCTGCAAGAATATCTCGAAAATGTTTTGCGGCGATCATTGGTCCCATTGTGTGCGAGCTTGATGGCCCTATACTAAATTTAAAAATATCAAATATGCTGTACATTATTTATGTATTTTCTCCAGTTTTGGTTTTATTACAACCGTGCAATAAGGTGCATTCTTATTATTCTTATAATACTCTTGATGATAGTCCTCTGCAAGATAAAAATGATCTAGCTCTGTTATTTCTGTTACAATTGGTTTGGAATAATAGTCACTACCTTGCCATTTCTTTAATATCTCTTGAGAGGCTTCCTTTTGTTTATTGTTATTATAAAATATTCCAGACCTATATTGGGTGCCGATATCAGCACCTTGTCTATTTAAAGTTGTTGGGTCATGTGTTTTAAAAAAAACATCTAAAATTTCTTCTAAGGATATTTTTTTATCATCAAATGAAATTCGAGCAACTTCTGCGTGGCCACTATTTCCCTCACATACAATCTTGTACGTTGGATTTTTTATGTTGCCATTACAGTACCCAACATCAATATCAATAACCCCAGATATAGACATGAATATTGCCTCAACACACCAAAAGCATCCAGCTCCAAGCACTATAGTATCAGCCATAATTAAATAAAATTCGCATTAATTATCATAGCTAAAATTAATGTTTTAGATACAACTTGCAAAATTATATATGATAATAGGTAATAATGTCACTAAATTTTATAATATAATTATAGTCTATAGATAGGTCATTATGGCAGAATTCAATCTTAAATCTGATTTTACTCCTTCTGGGGACCAGCCTCAAGCAATCTCATCCATCACAAATGCGCTGGATTTGGATAAAAATGAGCAGGTTCTTCTTGGGATTACAGGCTCAGGAAAAACATTTACCATGGCCAATGTAATACAGAATATTCAGAAACCTACCCTAATTCTATCTCACAACAAAACTCTTGCTGCGCAGCTTTTTGGTGAGTTTAAGATGCTATTTCCAGATAATGCGGTAGAGTTTTTCATTTCATATTATGACTACTATCAGCCAGAGGCATACTTGCCTGTCACAGATACATTTATAGAAAAAGATTCATCTGTTAACGAGGAGATTGATAGACTCCGTCTAAAAGCAACCACATCTCTGATGTCAAGAAAAGATGTAATCATAGTAGCGAGCGTTAGCTGTATATATGGAATAGGAAACCCCGAAAGCTACAAGGATCTTCTTGTGAAGATAGAATGTGGGGACAAGATAGATCTTAATTTATTTTACAAGCAGCTAGTTAATATTCACTATCAGCGTAATGATGTGAACTTGGAGCCGGGAGTTTTCAGAGTTAGAGGAGATACCATTGAAATATTTCCGATGTATGAGGAAGAAGCGATTCGAGTTGAGCTTTTTGGAGAAGATATTGAGAAAATTTCAGTATTTGATCCTTTGACCATGAAAACAAAAAGTAACTACGATCAATATTTTATATATCCAGCGAAGCATTTTGTTACAACGAGAGATAACATAAACAGGGCGATAGGGGACATTAGAGCTGAGCTACATACAAGATTAACTGACCTTAGAAAGAACAATAAATTACTTGAAGCGCAGCGGCTCGAACAGAGGACTCTATTTGACATAGAGATGATGATGGAGCTTGGATACTGCTCTGGTATTGAGAATTACTCAAGACACATTGATGGAAGACAGGAAGGAGAGCGCCCATACACTCTAATGGACTATTTTCCAGATGACTATCTTTTCTTTATTGATGAGTCGCACGTTTCAATTCCTCAGACAAGAGCGATGTATAACGGGGATAGATCAAGGAAAGAGTCACTAGTGGAACATGGATTTAGATTACCCTCTGCTCTTGATAACAGACCTCTTAAGTTTAGCGAGTTTACAGAATTAATCAATCAGGTGGTGTATGTATCTGCGACTCCAGCAGAGTATGAGTTATCTAGGTCGCAAGGAGAGATTGTAGAGCAAATCATCAGACCGACGGGGTTATTGGATCCTACTGTAGAGGTTATTAAAACTGAGGGGCAAATTGACTACCTGATTGGCGAAATAAGAAAAGTTATCAAGAAAAAAGAACGGGTCCTCATTACGACACTGACAAAAAGAATGGCAGAGGACCTAACAGATTATTTAAAGGGAGTTGGGATAAGATGTGAGTATATGCACAGTGAGATTGATACAATTCAGAGAGTGAAAATCATTAGATCTCTTAGAATGAATGATTTTGATGTTCTTATTGGGATAAATCTTCTTAGAGAGGGGCTTGACCTACCAGAAGTGTCCTTGATAGGAGTTTTAGATGCAGATAAGCAAGGCTTTCTTAGATCAAAATCATCTCTGATGCAGGTGGCGGGTAGAGCTGCAAGAAATGTAAATGGACGCGTTTTACTATTTGGAGATAGTGTTACCGATGCAATGCAGCATCTGATGGATGAAACTAGAAAAAGGAGAGAAATTCAAACAAAGTTCAACAAGAAAAATAATATCGTGCCGCAAACTGTTTTCAAAAGTGCAGATCAGATTTCAATTTCAACATCAGTTGCAGATAAAAATAATAATGAGATTATTGAAGTTATAGATAATATAGAGGAAGAAATAAATATAGAGAATATGAGTAAAATTGAAAAAGAGGATTTACTCATTAGCTTGGAATTCAAGATGAAGGATGCTGCGAAAAAGATGAATTTTGAACTTGCCGCTGTATACAGAGATAAAATCAATGATTTAAGCAAGGAGCCAATAAATGAGTAAAGATAAGAGAGTTTTGGTTATAGGATCAGGAGGAAGAGAATATGCGTTTGCGTGGAAGCTTTTTAATGATGATGAGGTTAGTAAGGTTTTTTGTGTCCCGGGTAATGGAGGGACAGAGTCCTTTGCAAGAAACATAGACATTGATATTACTGATTTTCCTGCAATATTAGATTTAATTAAAAAAGAAAAGATCGACTTAACTCTCATTGGCCCTGAAGGTCCTCTCACTGAGGGAATAGTAGATTTTTTAGATAAAAATGATATCCGTGTCTTTGGCCCTGATAAATATGCTTCAAAGTTGGAAGGAAGCAAGATATTTGCAAGAGAGATTATGGATGAGTACAACATCCCTCAACCACGATATGAAAAATGCAGTTCAGCTGATGAAGTTAGAGATGTTAAAAAACAATGGGGGCTTCCTCTTGTGATAAAAGCTGATGGTCTGGCAGCTGGGAAGGGTGTCATTATTTGTGACACAGATACCTTGTTTGAGGATGCAATTGAAATTATGTTTGATCATAAGCAGTTTGGAGAAGCGTCAAATAATGTCTCAGTAGAAGAATGCCTTTACGGGGAAGAGCTTTCAGTATTTGCTGTGTGTGATGGGAAAAATTACAGAGTACTCAACACCGCTCAAGATCATAAACGTGCGTATGACAATGATAGAGGCCCAAATACTGGTGGCATGGGCGCGTATTCTCCCACTCCACTTTCCACAGAAGAATTACTATCAA
>CAYNPP010000112.1:0-5332 GCA_964399095.1 uncultured bacterium
ACTATTATTTCTTCTGTTTATCCTAATTGTAGGATTTGATGTAAGTTTTACGCACTCTGCATGGTTAATCGTAGTATTTTCATTAATTGGCTGTTCTAATCTCGCTTTAAAAATCCGAATTTTTGATAAAAATAAACTAAAAATATTTTTTAAAAGTGTAATTATCCATCCATTATTTATTTTTTCTGTTATGACAGCCGTTGTCGTAGCATACAAAAGCCCCATATTTTTTGTTCCGGTCGGTAATGACACTTACGCTGATTGGCTGTCCCACGCTAAACAGATGTGGTTGGCTGAAAAACTTTGGTTTGACGGCATGATTACCGGCGCAAGGGGATACAACCCGGGCTGGCACCTAGCTTTGTCTTATACGGCATCTTTATGGGGCGAATTTTCGGAAACACGGTCAGTTGCGATGCCGACGGTTTTTCACCTAACCTTTCTAGGCGCTGTTTATGACGTGTTGATCAGGTTGTGGCCTAATAGGAAAAAAGATCGATCCTCGATTATAGCGACCATATCACTAATATTTATCCTTTTGGCCTTAGCTGCTGAATTGTCATGGAAATTAATACCGCCACTTATACTTTCTGAAATGCCATTGTTTTATTCTTTGATTGGTTTTTTTTGTATTAGCCAACTTTATTGGGCTTCTAAAATAGAAAGGAAATGGCTGACGGTAATTCTTGGTGTGATCCTTTCGGGTCATTATCTCGTCAAGTCGCAAGGCCTACCTTTAGTGGCAACGGCTCCAATACTGATCTTTTTGTTAGAATTTTTCAGTCGAGAACCATGTGCTCAGAGAGGCAGATCAGCTTTGGTTTCGGCTTTGGCTGTATTAATTCCATCGGTTATTTGTATAGGTTTATGGAAAACACAAGGTCCAATTTACAATGGATGTTTACACTCAATTGAGATGATTTTTACTTCTGCCTCAAGCGGTATAGCAGAAAGTTCTTATTCAACCAGGCACGGGGTACTGGTATCGTGGGATATATTGTTAAGAGATTATATAAGAAACTCTATTATATATATTTCATCTTACAAGTTTCCAATCACGTTGATATCGGCATTTGGTATTTTTGCCGCACTTCTATTTCCAAACGTTCGTTGGCTTAGTGTCGGAATTATTGTTTATACATTAGCGTACCTAATAGCGGTTTATATAGCCTATTTAGGTTGTATAGATAGCTTTAATAATTATTTGTCGTCGCTTCAAAGATATCTCCAGCCGCCGATTCGAAACCTCCATTTTATAGGAATATTTATCATACTATTAATATTTATAAATATTTTTAATATTAGTAATTTTTTTAAATCGAGACGTCTCACGCTAATAAGTGGAAGCGGCGCACTAATTATCTTATTGACGTACCAAATGATTGCTATGACTAAATCTATTTCCCGAATAATTTCACCGGACGGAAATAAAGACTTATTATCTTTTATTCATTCGGCGAAGAGGGAAACAAATCAAATCATAGAAATTGCAAATGCAAAAGGTTATAAAAACCCGAAGGTTATGATGAGTTTTGTCTATAGAGAGCGGTTGCCTTGGTTGATTGCATTACATTTTGGCCTTCCGAATACCCCAGAAAAGGTTCCTGTTGGCTCGAGCGCTTCGCGCTGGCGCTTAGCATTTATGCGATACCAGAAAACAACAAGCGAAAAACCAGCTCATGCTCGAGGAGAGCAGAATTTATTAGCTTATGATGTTATCTGGCCAAAAAGCCAAAATGTCCATTTTAATAAACTTATAGGCGATATAGCTGACGATCCAGCGTGCGCGCTGGACCCTACAAGGTATATTTTTTTAAAGAAGTCGAAAAAATCGACAAAATTCGAGTGTGTAAGATTTGAAGGAAGTTTGTTCCTGAATTCAAAATAAAGATAGATACTCTGTTAGCTCACTGGGGTCTTTATTTTTTTAATAATAATTCGTCTCATAAGGTTTATTAATGAGTCTTAAGAATATCGGCACAATCTTAATGTTTATAGCCGTTATATATTGCGGGCTTTACACTTATAAAAATCGGTATTTTTTGAGATTTATGCCGATACCAATAGATAGTATTGAGATAATCAATAAGGGAAACGTTATTTTACCGACGCAACAGCGCGCGGTTCCACGAGGAGAAGTTGACTTTGGAAAATATGACCTAACGACAGAGCAGGGTGTGAGGGCGGTCTTGAACGCTATTCAAAAAATCAGCCCGTCTGGTCAACCGGAGGGGTTCCCAGATGGTGGTTACGCTAATTTCGACGTTTGGCTAAACCGGATCCGGTCGAGTCCCTTTTATTGCACGGATGCTACCCAGCTTTTTATCCTTGCCGCTTGGCAACAAGGACTGCCTGCCCGGGAATGGCATTTGTTGCCATCAGGCTGGCCTTCAGGGTTGGGGCATTCAGTAGTTGAGTTTTTTAACCCTAAAAGTGGGGAATGGCATTTAATTGATGCTCAGCACGCTGCTATTGTTCGAGGCACCAAAGATGAGATGCTCGATATGGCGTCCATTTTACGGTTTTATAAGGCGGGGAGAATAAGAGATATTAATTTTGATTATGGAGAACATCACTTAGAAATGATGTCTGGCGCAAGAGGTCCTGCCGCGGAGGCCTATTTTTTTGAGAACGATTACCTTGAGACGCCTGTTTTACAGTTACGCCAAGCTACTTGGTTTGCTACTGTGCCAATTAAATTTGTTTTTAGTGGTGAATTTATCATAGGTTATCCGATTATTGTTAATGAGTGGACACATGACAATCGCGTTTTAACGTCAAAAGTTTCTGCTTTTGGTATGCTTATCATGAGTTTTGTATTGCTTCTTTATGCAGCTAAGGTAATACGAAAAAAATGTATATCAATGGGGCTTTAATCATAATTGAAAGTCAAAACTCTATAAGAGATTTCATTAAAAAATAATTTTAATAGAACGATAAAAATGCTCGTTTTGTTTAGGGGGTGACTATGACCGACCAGAACCTTCGGCAATACTTGGAATATGTATATAAGGTAGAAGTTGAGAAAAGGGGCCGAGAATATGTGCTGTATATGCATGACTTGAATTTAATATCGGTCTCTGGAAATTTGAGTGATGGTTATGCCGAGCTGGAGGCAGAAAAAGAAAAACTTATCAATCAGCATTATGCCTTTAATCGATTGAATGCTCTGCCACCCCCCAAAAGTGTTGTTGAGCAGAAATTGCTAATCAAAAGTCTGTTCCCTTTTATGATAAAGGCAGGAATTTTTGCGGTCGTTGGAGGTCTTCTGATAGCAATTGCTAATGTTTCACTGACCTATACTTTACAATCCGCTCCAAAAAAACTTGCGCTTCGAGCGGGGCGTTTAGCTGTAACAAATTTCGCGCAATCGTTCGAAGAATTTCATCGACGTGAAATGTCTCCGGAAAAAGAAATGAAGATTCGTGAGGCTATTCGCAAAGTTGTTCCCAAACTACGGCCTTATGCTCAAGAGTTTCGCCCATTATTTGAAGAAGCACTATCAAATAATAAGGGTAACTAAATAGATATTATTCAAAACATACCAGGTTTGGGATCTTAGGCGCACGGTGATATGGACGATCGCAATGACCCTCTTCCACCCTGTAATCTCGCTCAACGAACGCATCGCTGATGATCCCTGGAGCTGATATTAGAACGAAAGCAAAAGCCCCAAAAAGTCCAATTCTGACACGGCGATATTGAGAATGGTTTTTATAATATTCAACGAGGCCTGAGAAAAAGAGAGCGTTACCGATGATAACCCAAGGTTCAAAATAGATGTAGTACCAAGTTGCAAGATATCTAAGACTGCAAAACACCTCCATTCCAAGTGCAATTCCAAGAAACAATAACAAGCGCACACCGAGAGACCACTCTCGCTTTATACAGGCCCAGAAAACCCCAACCACGAGCAGCCAGTAAAGCGGGGTTATCAAATTTTCCCGGCCAAGGCCTAAAGTAAAGCTGCGCGCTATGGTTTCTCCAAATATACCAACTAAATTTTGGAGGATATTTTTAAGTATTTCATAATTTTCAGTTGTCAGGGTTTGGTGTGGCTCTAATCGTGTTACCGCATATCTATTCATGTGGTCTACATAGTTTACCATGATCTGAAATAATTCAGGAAGATGGTTAACGAATAAAAAGAATATTCCTATAGAAACACCGGCGGAAACAGATGTATAACCGAGTAACGTTGTTTTCCAATGGGGCCTATAAAAAAAACAATAAACGCCAATTGAAATAATGATATAAGAGATGACGAATAATTGGAATATTTGTGGGTGGAGAACAGTTGAAAAGCCATCGAACGCTGCCAGCGTTGCTATGAGCATGGCTAAGGGAATAGTTGATATTGCTAGGCAGCTGGCAGAGGCAACTAAGACGGAGCCGTTTGATGCCCTGACCAATGGGTCTAAAAGAGGGTCTACAGGACGTGACCCAAAAGCCAAAGCTATTAATGGGAAAGAGAGCAATAAAGGTAATGCCTGTAGTTTAGATAGAAGAGCAAGAATAGCAGCAGCCGCGGCAAGGCCTAACCATATAAATCCTCTTATGCGATTGGTTCGTGATGCCGCAAGAATGAGAAATAACGCTGTATATGCGAACAGGGCGGAAAATAGTTCTGTATGAATCCGGATTGCTTGTTCCACAAACCCAGTTGTCACGACTAGAAGCAGAGAAGCGACTGTCGCAATCGTACGGTTTCCAGTTAATGATTTTAAGCCCAGGAAGAATATTGCACCAATTAAGCCTACAAATATCCCCGAAAATACCCGAGATGCTCTTACCAACTCAATAAATGCTTCCCGAGGAACTGGGGCCTGCAGAATATCGCTTAGAGAACTTGCCGAGACGAAACCCAGAAAGTTGAGCAGCCGATACCAACCGCCCATTAATAGAAAATGAAGATATCCTGGGTGATCGGTAGATGTTTGGGGCTTCCCATCCGTTACAAGTATCGTCTGGTAGACCCAAGTGATTCCTGCATCAGGTTCTTGATTAAAAGGGCGGTCGATCCCATGGACGCAGGCGATAACAAGTGGGATACTTACAAGAGATACTAAAACGATACGCTCAAAGTTGCGAGGTCTGGCGGCTCTCTTAAATAAGTACAAATTCAGGTCCATTATAGGCTGATTTAATTCGGATGAAATTTGTTATTCACCCCCCTTTTTTATATGCTTATCGCATTGCGAAGTCTACCGGGCTTTTGGAGTGGGAACCCATAAAAATTCTGGTTGAAAAGTTTTATTTTTTTTATAAACGCTACCTTGAGGCACCAGGTTTTAAATTTCTCCAACCGTTTGTTAAGCCGGATACATGGGTC
>CAYNPP010000113.1:0-5294 GCA_964399095.1 uncultured bacterium
AATAAATAATCTTTTATCTTACTTGTGTGCGTATGTCTTTCCTGGAACAAAAATTTTGCTTTAAAGTGGGAAAACAAAAAATCATATTTTAATTTTAATTTGGAAAAATTTAATAAAATATCAATGAGATTGATGTTATGTTTCATTGATAAATATAAAAATTTATTTAAAGTTAGAAAATAATTTAAATTAAATGTTTTTAAAATTAAATTAGTATCAATTTTTTTATAATTAAAATTATAGTAAAATTTTTCCTTAATCTTTAATGAGCCAATTATTAAATAGTTTTTAAATTTAGATCCTAGTACTTTAGTTCTTTTATACTCTGCTTTAAACGCAACATCATCTATAATTAAATCATAGCATTCTTTTTTTATTTTTTTCTTTGAAAAAAACAATAGGTAAAAGAAAACTAAATAACTTTTTATATATGAAAAAATATATTGGAAAAAATTATGATTAACTTTAAATTTATTTTGGGAATTCTTAAATTTTAAAAAAAAATAATATTTTAATTCAAATTTAACAATTTCATGTGGTAGGGTTAATAGGGTTGAAATATTTTCAATTATATTTTTTGATGAAGAATATTCTGTAATCTCCTCTAAAAAACTCATGAATTTTTTATTTTGTTGTGATTCCCTGGAGCCGTTCAGTCGCTTATTACACCTGAGCTTACACTGGGCTATGATAAAGTTTTACTAGTTGAGTACTTTATATCTCATGGTGGGATAGTACTGTCTGGATTGTATCTTACATTGGTACTTAAGAATCGTCCACGAGTAGGAGCGTGGAAAGGAGTAATAATCTATCCTCAAGTATTATTAATATTTATTCATTTTATTAATTATAATATTGGCTCCAATTACATGTATACAATGACAAAACCAATTGCTGAAAATCCATTAATTATAGGTGCGCATCCATACTATTACATTGGCTTTGAAATTATTGGTATACTGCATATTCTATTATTTTATTACTTATTTACAAGGAACAGAGAATATGCTGAGAAAAAAGAATTAACAACCAAGGTATCATATGAATAGAACAAGTCTTTATATCTCGTTACTTTTGTTTTCATGGAGCATATCACAGGATTCATCTGATGTAGTATCCTCTTCAGATATTACTGCAACTGGTAGCTTTGGGGCCTCAACAATTGAAGGGAAAATATACAATCAAATATCATTTAGACCAGAAATCAGAATTAAGAAGCTAGGTGTTGGACTTGATGCAAAGATTTATGTTGATGAAAATGGAGAGGTCTATTCAGGAAACTGGGATTTTAGTGACCCTGAAACTTCTATGAAAACTTTAATGGATAAAATATTTTATATAAGATGGGGAAACAAAAACGATGATTTTTATTTTCGTGCTGGTTCATTAGAAGCGGTAACACTAGGCTATGGAGGCCTAGTTGAAAGATATTCCAATTCAATGGAGTATCCGCAGGTAAAGAAGCTTGGTCTTGATTTAGTTTTTACTACATCATTACCAGGTGATAGGAGTATAAAATCTGAATTGATTTACAGTGATTTTAAAACTTCCCCATCATTAATAGGCTTTCAATCAAAATTTAATATAGCACCACGCACAAATATGTATTTTTCCATTGCACATGATTTTAATCAACTAACAAGATTAAATGAGATTCCTCCTACTACAAATAAAGAAGATTGGATGATTACGTGTCAGGAAATTAGTGAATATGCATCAGGAGTAAATTGTAATCAGATTTGGGATGAGCTACAATCAGGGACAGCATCAAGTGAAACTGATCCAGTGAGTGGAGTTTCCGCTGGGATAGATTATGTAATAAATAATAGCCTATCCTTCTACACAGAATGGGTAAAGCTGATAGGCGAGTCTAATGGATCTGAACTTGGAAATGGTTTGATTTTTCCAGGGCTACAGTACAATTTAAAAAATGGAAGAATTAAGGCAGAGTGGCGTCATGTCCTTGCTGAAAACTTTACCTTCAACTATTGGGATAGATCATATGATTTACAGAGGACAGTTCTAGAAAATTCAATTACATCCGATGAATATTATACAAAAGAAAGTCAGCTTTATAAATATGGTAAAATGTCTGGGCTGTACGCATATGTTACTTACGATATATTTAGAATCATGAATTTTCTTGTTGGGTATCAATGGATGGATGGAGAGGTTTGGAGTGATGAAGAAAATATGCTCATTGAAGATACAAACAAGTCCTTTTCATCTAGCTTAAATGTTAATCCAAACCTGATTCCAAAAGTTAAAAAAATGGAAATTTTTTATCAGACAAATAATGTTGTGAATCCATTTGAATTATCTATAGGTACTGTCCATGGTTATGATATCGGAATTGAGGCTGCAGATAATATGACTATAACATATCAATCACGAACTACTTATAGGTATGATGAGCATGGAGAGTTAGAAGCAGTTAGAATTATGCAGTTAGACACTCAATTTGATTTTTAAATGAATTCAAAAGAACTAAGACAGGATTTTATTGATTATTTCTCTAATAAGAGAGGCCATGAATTTATTAGAAGTTCATCTGTCGTTCCAATAGATGATCCCACACTTTTATTCACTAATGCAGGAATGAATCAATTCAAAGACATCTTCCTAAATAAAGTAAAAGCCACAAACACACGTGCAGTTAATAGTCAAAAGTGTATACGTGTAAGTGGAAAACACAATGACTTGGAAGAGGTTGGGGTTGATGATTTTCATCATACCTTTTTTGAGATGCTTGGGAACTGGTCATTTGGTGATTATTACAAAAAAGAGGCTATAGAGTGGGCATGGGAATATCTAACGGAAAATTTAAAGCTTGATAAAGATAGATTATGGGTAACGGTATATAAAACTGATCAAGAGGCCAAGGATCTTTGGGAAGAGTGTACTGATATTAATCCAGATAGAGTTTTAAAATTTGGAGATAAGGATAATTTTTGGGAAATGGGTGAAACTGGACCTTGTGGACCTTGTAGTGAGATACACTACTATGTTGGTGATAATATATCTGAGCAAAGTGCTTCTGGTGTAAACTCAAGTGATATGTATAGAGAATTGTGGAATTTAGTATTTATCCAGTACAACAGAAAAAGTGACGGAGAATTAGAAGACCTCCCTGTGAAGCATGTGGATACAGGAATGGGCCTTGAAAGAATATTATCTACAATAAATGGCATCCCAGATCATTATCAAACAGATTTATTTAAACCAATCATTGAGAAAATTGAAGAGATGTCATCAATAAAACTTTCAGATGGATCAGGAACGCCACATCGTGTCATATCAGATCATCTGAGGATGCTATCCTTTTCAATTGCAGATGGAGCCATGCCTTCAAATGAGGGTAGGGGATATGTACTTAGAAGAGTATTACGGAGAGCTTCAAGATTTGGGAAGGCTCTTAATTTTAAAGAACCATTCCTATATAAGCTTGTAGATACACTGTGTAAAATAATGGGAGAGGCTTTTCCAGAATTAATTGAGAAAAAACATCATATTCAGAATGTTATTAAAGCTGAAGAAACCTCTTTTTTGAAGACGCTTGATAAGGGAATAAGTATATTTGATAATATAGTTAGTGGGATGGAAAAAGGAAATATGATTTCGGGTGAGGATGCATTCAAACTTTATGATACCTATGGATTTCCATTAGATTTGACCCAGTTGATGGCAAAGGAAAAGAATATATCTGTTGATGTTAAGGGCTTTGAATCTCATATGAGTAATCAGAGAAACGTTGCAAGAGAATCTGGAAAATTTATTCAAAATGAGGAAGAAAGTGAGTGGGTATCCCTATCCCCTGAAGATAATTCTAGTTTTAAATGATACAGTCATCTTGAGACAGAATCAAAAATAGTTAAATATAGAAAGACATCTAATCATTACGAATATATACTGAATGTTACACCCTTCTATGCAGAAGCTGGGGGGCAAGTAGGTGATATAGGAGAGCTTATTAATAATGCCTATAAATTAGAGATAAAAGACACATTCTACATCAATGATGAGATTGTACATGTCTCAGAAGACTATAGTAATGATATAGATAAAAGTAACCAGGTGAATGCTAAAGTCTACTCAGATAGAAGAAATTTGATTAAATGTAATCACACAGCTACACATCTTTTGCATGCAGCGTTAAAATGTGTGTTAGGGAACCATGTGCAGCAGGCAGGCTCTCTTGTAACAGATGATAGGCTTCGATTTGATATAACTCACTACAGTAAAATATCAGCCGCTGAAATATCAGAAATTGAAAAAATAATAAATAAAAAAATAAGAGAAAATATAAAGCTTAATGTTAAGGATATGAGTTTTGATGATGCCAAAGAATCGGGTGCTCTTGCGATGTTTAATGAGAAGTACGGAGACACTGTCAGGGTAGTGGATGTACTAGATTTTTCTAGAGAGTTATGTGGTGGAACTCACGTTTCAAGCACTGGAGAAATTTCTTTATTTAAAATTATAAGTGAAAGCTCCTTGTCAACTGGGGTTCGTCGTATAGAGGCAATCACAGGAACAAAGGTTTTAGAATACTACAATAATCTCGAAACAATTGTAGGTGGCATAAAAAGTGAATTGAGTTGCTCTGAAATTGATATTATAGAGCGCATAAAATCACTTACCTCAGATAACAAAAAGAAAAACAAGGAAATTGATAATCTAGTATCTATTAATCAAAAAAATAGAATTAAAGAATTATATGATGAAGCTGTTGATCTAAAAAATATTAAATTAATTGTATCAAAAGAAAATGATGTTAAAGATTTAAAAGCGTTTGGAGATAGAATAAGAGAGTTTTCAGAATCAAATACATTCGCGGTGATTGGAACGATAGTAAATGATTTACCTATGATTATGTGTACCGCAACTAAAGATATTGAAGGTAAACTGTCAGCTAAAAAAGCTGTTAGTAAATTTGCTTTAATTATAGAAGGTGGAGGTGGAGGAAGAGATGCAATAGCAACTGCAGGTGGAAAAAATAAAGAAAAATTAAATACAGCTCTTGCAAAAGCAGAAGCTGTAATATCAGGTTTAATGGATGAAGAGTAACGAAATATATAGCGATTTAATTTTTAACAAGAGTAGAAAAGGGAAAGTTGGATACTCCTTGCCTAAGAGTGATTGCCCAACTATTAAGTTTAAGGATAAAATAAATTCTAAACTTTTAAATAATGGGGGGAATAGATTGCCTGAAGTTTCGGTGCCAGAAGTTGTAAGACCCTTTGTTAATTTATCAACAAAGAAAAATCATATTGAAAAAGGATTTTATCCATTGG
>CAYNPP010000114.1:0-5242 GCA_964399095.1 uncultured bacterium
ACCCCTATTGAACCTGTGTATATCCCTCTAGAGTAAGATTCAATCTCATCAATAATTTCAATGGCCCTTTGCTTAGGTGCACCGGTTATAGAACCACCGGGGAATAGAGCAGATAAAATATCAGTTTCATTTATATTTGCTCTGAGCTTTCCCTTTATCTCTGTTACCATGTGGTGAATAGTTTTATAGGATACAACATTGAACAGTCCGATGGTATCAACACTTCCATATTTACAGATTTTTCCTAAATCATTGCGAGTTAGATCAACTATCATTACATGCTCGGCTCTGTCTTTAATTGAGTTCTTTAACTCATTTACAAGAGCCTGGTCCTCAATGGGGTTCTGTGAGGCCTTTCTTGTCCCTTTGATGGGGAAGGATGATATGCTTGAGCCAGTCTTAGTAATAAAATTTTCAGGGGACAGACTTATTATATGTCTATTATGCAGATTTAGATACGCACCAAAATCTGGTTGAGCAAAATGAAAAAGCTTTAAAAATAATTCAAATTCAGAATCTGATTTCAATGTGTATTCCTCTGGCTGCGTATAGTTTATCTGATACACATCACCCGCCTCAAGATATTCTTTAATGATTTTTATCTTTTGTCTATATCCCTCTAGACCATCAATTGATTTTATTTTTTCTAGCATAGGCTTGCTGTTTGTTGAAATATCTTTTTTACTTATTTGTTTAATTTTTTTGGGTTTTCCAAACCATATAGCTGGCATAGATGCATCCGGCGTTCTAAAATTTAATTTTGGAAAGAAAATATTTTTTGAATCATACGAAAGATATCCCACAGCAGCAATTTCATCAGATTGTTTTTTCCAATCATCTATCGTTCTCTGCAGGCATTCTAATGAATTTTCTGAAACTTCATTTATATCAATTGAGAGTGTATCATCAAATCCCCAAATCGCGTAGTAGCTATCTTTGTCCCATGAAAAGACAACAGCATCAGGCTCTCCGTATGACTCTATATAATTATTGATGCTCATGATTTAATTGGAGATTTATATTTATAACCAAAGCTTGTGTATATCATTGTCCTGGGAGAGGTGATGGCGTAAGAGAAAACCTTATTTTTATCTATAAAGTTCTCCAGTCCTATTTTTTTTACTTCTTTCAGCGAGACCTTCTTCTTCTGTCCATCAACTCTGTTAGAGATACAAGGCAATTTTGGTGATGTCCATTGAAGTGACTGCGAAAAAAGAAAAAATAAATTTGATATTATATCCTCATCCCAATCAGGATTAATGATAAGCTCTCTGCTTTGTAGGCTTATGCTGTTACTTTTCAGCTTGCTGTAGCCGTTAATTGCATTGATTTTACTTAGCTTAGGATACAAAAGGTCATCAATTCTACTTTCAAAGGTTTTTGAATCAACATTCCTGAACAGCCACTCCCAATTATAATCAGGCATTGCACTCATCCATTTTTTTGAATTTATTTTATAGTTTTGAAATTTTAGCCAGGAGGAGTCACTGTGCAGAAGTATCATTTTTGATATGAGTCTCTTTGGGATTGTAATTTTATACAGCCAAAGAAGAAACAGAGCGGTGGACATTGGATACTTTGATTTAAAGTTGGATGCATTTAAGTCTGCAAGAGAATTCAAATTGCATGAGCTCTCAAATCCTGATATTTTTTCATCTTTAATCGCTGTGATGTGTCCACCGATGCACCTTCCCTGCCTTGGGAGAATATTTAGATCAACCCAAATAAGGTTGTTTTTGTATTTTTTTGCTTCTTTTGAAATCCAAATTGATTCTAGATCATAATAACCAACAAGCTTCCAGTTTCTAAAGTGAGATAGAATTGCAGCGCATATTAACCCATCATAATTGGAAGAGACTATAAATCTATGGTTCTTTTCATTGATCCATGGGAATTGATTAAAAATATTTTTTCGATTGAAAATCATGATTTAATATAACTACAATTCTGTATATTTATAGTAAGAATTCAGGCTTAATAATACTCAAAGGAGAGAGTTATGATTAAAAAATATGTAATCCTAGTTTTAATAATTCAAGTATCATCTCTTTATGCGATTCTTGGTGGAATTGGAATCGATGTGATTCAAGATGGATATAGCATAAATGAAGTTAATTACACTGTCAATGGAATGGATGAGCTGGGGACAATAACACGCTCTAGCGTCAATTCACCTGTTGGCGTAGGGGTCTTTGCATATTTAACGGCTATTCCTTTTATTGATTTAGAGGCTCGTGGAAATTTTATGGCGAGCTCCTATGAATATTCATATACTGGATCTGATATTACAGGGGGATTAGACCCAATAGAACCAGCTGTAATTCCATTTGCGACAGTTGGTTGGAGTGTATCTGTTCAAAAAAAAATATTTAAATTCCCAACAATAAGGCTGCTTGTGGGTGGGGGAATTAATGGCACATCCTACGCGAAGGTCCTTACTCCGGAAGTTGTAGCTGTGTTGGATCCAGATCAAATGGATGAACCTGACTACATTATTGAAAACCTGATTAATGATACCCCCGCTACTGGCTATCACCTTGAGGTTAGGGGGAGAATCAAGCCACCAATTATTCCTTTTTCAGTAAATGCTAATATCAGATATAATATTGTGAGCGATTTTTTAGATGGAGTTGACGGATATCTATCAATGTCAGCGGGCCTTGCATTTGCTATCTAGTAAAATCAGATTAATATATTTGCTCCTATTATCTCAGTTAGTTTTTAGTCAGGAGGTAATAGGTGAGGGCCTTTATGGTAGTAGCCTGTTTAACTATATTAATTCAAGCTACCAGGCCAACAGCACGCTTGGGTACAACAATGCGCGTGATGTTATGTACTCAGAAATTGACTTGAAACCAGGCAATCAGCTTACAGGAGTATACTCGGGTTATACAATTACCCTTGATCTATCTCAGGACCCTAGCACAAATGCATATGACCAGGGTATAAACTGTGAACATACATGGCCACAGAGTCTTGGAGCGGGAAGTGAACCCATGAAGAGCGATATGCATCACCTGTTTCCAACCAAGTCAAACGTAAATTCATCAAGGGGGAACGATCCTTTTAGTGAGATAGATGACCAGGATACCGATAAGTGGTATAGAAATGATTACTACATTGAAACCATTCCCTCACAGTACATTGATGAATATGCTGAAAAATTTAATCCTCCTAATCAAGACGATGAGAGATTTGAACCTCGCGAAGAACAAAAAGGAAATACAGCGCGAGCAGTTATGTATTTTTATACAATATATTCTGATGTTGCCGCGGATTATTACTGGCAACTTCAAGATGAGGATTTATTAGATTGGCATTATATTGATATGCCTGATGAGGTGGAGATAGAAAGAACAAATGTAATTTCTAGTTTTCAGGGAAATAAAAACCCCTACGTAGTAGACCCATCATTAGCAGGAAGAGTATTCATTGTAACAGGAAACCCATTAACAGGAGATGTAAATGGAGATGGCTCTTTAGATGTATTGGATGTAGTTGAAGATATCGGCCATATTATAAATATAGAGTATCTAACCCAGGAGAATGCTATTATAGGAGATATTAACTATGATGCCACGCTCGATGTGCTAGATGTGGTTCTTCTGGTTGAAATTATTCTTAATTAAGAGGAGATAAATTGTGATGAGTGTATATAAAATAGCCTTACTTTTATTATTTGCTGTTCTAGTGTCATGCTCTAGTGAGAGTAAAGAAGAATCTGCAGAAGCAGCTAAATCAGATAATAAAATAACTGAAGAAAACAACGTGGAGGAACAAGTGGAGGAAAAAGAAAAGAATTCATTTAATGGAGTTACAACAGAATCAGGCCTTAAGTATATAGATGAACTAGTAGGAACCGGAGAATCACCAACTGTAGGGGACAGGGTTGTTGTTCACTACATTGGGACACTAGAGGATGGGACAAAATTTGATAGTTCTGTAGATAGAGATAAGCCCTTCGAGTTTGCTATTGGTGTCGGTCAAGTTATAAGAGGATGGGATGAAGGGGTGATGTCAATGAGGATAGGGGGAAAAAGAAAGTTAATTATCCCTGCAGAGCTAGGGTACGGAGATCGTGGAGCAGGGCAATTAATTCCTCCCGGCGCAACTCTTCATTTTGATGTTGAGCTTCTTGAGGTAAAGGAAAAGTTTGTTGATACAGATTTTATGCTCCCAGGGAAAGAAGTAAATAAAGAATCAGGGCTACGAATGATAGAACATATTACCGGAGATGGCGAGAAACCCAATAGCGGTGACATGGTGGCTGTCCACTATAAGGGGATGCTTGATAGTGGTGAAACATTTGATAGTTCGCATGACAGAGGAAGGCCCTTCACATTTAACGTAGGTGTTGGTAAAGTAATAAAGGGATGGGACGAAGCAATCCTTGATATGAATGTAGGTAGTAAACGAACTCTCATTATCCCCCCAGATTTAGGGTACGGAGATAGAGGAGCAGGAAGGGTTATTCCTCCAGGTGCAACACTGGTGTTTGAAGTTGAGCTTATTAAAATAATTAATCAAAGTAAGCAATAATCACAATGAAATTTCTATTAATAGGTGTAGTATTTCTTTTATCATCATGTTCAGATGGTGATAAGTACCCTTGGTATAATGGTACGGTAGAGGAAGCAATTCAATCTATAAAGAATCATCCAAATAAGCTTGTAATGCTAGATTTTTTTGCTGATGGATGAGGTGCCTGTGTCAGGCTGGATGCCGAGACATTTTCAGACTCTAGTGTACTAGCATTTTCCAAGAAAAATCTTGTATCCGTTAAATTAAAACCATGGGAAGATAAAAAAGCAACTAAATTACTCGATTCATACCATGGGAATGCAATTCCACTTCTAATTTTTATAAATAGTGATGGTGATGAGGTTGACAGAATATTAGGGTTCTATCCAGCTGATCAATACCTTGATATGGTAACAAATATACATGATGGAGTTAATACCACATTATCACTCAAAAAAGAATTCCTTTCTGGGAATAAAAGTGAAAAGATTTTAAAAGAGTTGTCAAAGAAATGTGAGTTAAATGCAAGTCTAAGCCTATGCTCAGATGTATATGAAGAGATTATCAAAAAAAATAGAAAATTTGATACGGTAGATGTATTTAAAGCAGAGCTGTATTTTGCACAGGAAAAGCTATCCTCAGATATTATTATGCCAGTATTTGATATAATTGAAAAGTATCAGGATGATGAATTTGTTAAGGATGCATATATGCTTATGAT
>CAYNPP010000115.1:0-5225 GCA_964399095.1 uncultured bacterium
CAAGTCCACCAGAGGCAACAACATTGCCATCAAAGTCAGTAATCACAGCAGTGTTACCATTCCAGCCGTCGCCATAGGAATCTGTCATGTCCATAGTATAGTCACCATCAGCAAGACACAGGGTAAAAGAACCCGCACTACCACTATAGGATCCACCATAGGTAGTTCCAGCAATAGACCATCCTATTTCACTCTGCCATGATCCACCATCAACTGTCAAATAATGGGCATCATCATCCAGGCATCCGTGGTCACCCACAACTGTCGCTTGGGAGTCTGGACAATAACCAGTCGCAAGAAATTCACCTGTTGTAGGCAAATAGAGCGCCCAAGCAACTTCACTCTGCCATGATCCACCACCACAATAAATATAATAAATACCAGAAGAAAGAACATCAAGGTCCCACTCAGCCTCAGAGCCACTTTCCATTGTAAAAGACCCTACAAGACTCATATCCTCTGTATATATATCTACCTGGTTCCCGTTCCAGCCATCTCCATATGAGTCAGCACCAAGAAGCCAAACAGAAGCGTCCCTAGAGTCATTTGATGGAATATTAAACTGAGGGTTATTCTCCGCTCTACCTAAACCCTGCTCAATATAATCATCTATTTTCATAAATGAAGCGGGGGCAAGCTCTTTCGCCTTATCCATAGAGTTAAGTTGTGTGTCGCTATTGTTGCTTTCAGCGTACATAAGCGTACACAATACAGTTAATAGTATAGTCATTTTTTTCATTAGAATTATCCTCCTCGATAACATTGAATAGTAAACTAAAATCAGGTCAATTTAAGAATTATTATCAATAGATGGTATATTTTTTGAATTTTTTTTATAAAATGTGATTTAATTCACACCTTGAGGCAAGATTATTCCCCAGTGAGTTTACTGTATAGGCTTTCTAGTCTCTGCTGCCCAGATTCGCTGAACCATGAGTCCAGTATAAGCTGCGCATCCCTATCAATGTTTTTCTGCACAATATCCAGCGTCTGCTCTCGAAGAATCTGCTTGGTCTTTGTTTGCTGATCAGAGTACAGGGAGGAGGCAACTGAAATTCGCTCTAGGGTTGTATCCAAAATGTCCTCTGTCTCGCACAGCTCATCTACAAGTCCCACCCGGAGCGCATCATCAGGTGAAATGAGCTTTGCCTTGAGAAGAAGCTCCTCAGCATTTCGCTTGCCAACCACATACTGGAACACTGCTCCAATTCCATAGGGAACAGTCAGCCCAACATCCACCTCATTGAGCCCAATCACGTATTTCCCTTTAGACATAATTCGGTAGTCACTCATAATAACCATCACCGTTCCACCTGCTGGGCAGTGACCTCCAATTGAGGAGTAGAGTGGCTTTGGGAATGAGAACATACTAAGAAGAAGAGCAGAGAAGTCTTTCCAGAAGCTATCTATATACTCTCTGTTTTTAGGGAACAGGTGCGTGATATCAAGTCCCGCAGAGAAAATTCCATCCCTTCCTTGAAGCACCACCCCATTGATTCTATCATCAGATTTAAAACTATCAAGCGCCTGCGACAGGCTAGAGACGAGTTCAGGGTTGATGGCATTTACAGGCGGCCTATCAATAGATATAATCCCGATGCCGCCATTGATATCGGTCTTAATCATTACTCAAAGGATGGGATACCGGTGATATCATTCCCAAGAATAAGGGTGTGCATATCGTGTGTCCCCTCATAGGTATAGACACTCTCGATATTCATAAGATGCCTCATGATTGGATACTCTCCCGAGATTCCATTTGCGCCGTGAATATCACGAGCAAGCTTACAGCACTCCCTCGCGACCCACACGTTGTTGCGCTTTATCATGGACACCTGCTGGTGTTTCATGTCACCCGAGTCCTTTAGCCTCCCAACCTGAAGGTTCATCATCTGGCCCTTTGTAATTTCAGATAGCATCCACACCAATTTTTCTTGAACCAGCTGGAACGATGCAATGGGCTTATCAAATTGAATTCTCTCTTTTGCATACTTGAGCGACGCCTCATAAACCGCCATCGCCGCGCCAATCGCGCCCCATCCGATACCGTACCTGGCCTGCGTCAGGCAGCCCAGTGGGCCCTTCATCCCCTGTACATTTGGAAGAATATTATCATCTGGAACAAACACATTGTCCAGTATAAGCTCCGATGTTACCGAGGCCCTAAGCGACCACTTGTTTTTCATCATTGGAGCGGTAAAGCCCTTAGAATCCTTCTCAACAATAAATCCCCTAACGACGCCCTCTTCATTTTTTGCCCATACAATTGCAATATCTGAAACGCTTCCGTTTGTTATCCACATCTTCGCGCCGTTTAGTATGTACCCGCCATCTGTTTTCTTTGCTGTTGTGATCATCCCACCGGGGTTTGATCCGTAGTCAGGCTCAGTGAGACCGAAGCAGCCTATAGCCTCTCCCTTTGCAAGCCTTGGGAGCCACTTTTGCTTCTGCTCCTCGCTTCCGTATGCAAATATAGGGTACATCACAAGAGAGCCCTGGACAGAGACAAATGACCTGATTCCAGAATCACACCTCTCGAGCTCCTGGCACACTAGTCCATAGGCCACATGAGAAAGTCCGCCGCAGGAGTATTCTTCTGGTAGATTTACACCCAGAAGATTCATATCAGCAAACTGAGGAATTAATTCTGATGGAAATGTAGCGTCCTTAAAATGCTTTTCAATGATTGGCATGATTTCATTATCCACAAACTCTCTTACAGAATGTTGAATCATTATCTCATCATCAGAGAAAAGTGTTGAGATATCTAGATAATCCAGGCCCTTTAGTTTCATAGTATATAGTCTCTTTTAGTTGTGCACGTAATTTAAATGAATTATTGTTGAACTAAATATTATTATTTATAAATTAAGTTTATGAAAATAAAATATAAGATAACCGGCATCATATATTTAACATGTATTTTTACTTTTTATTCATGCGCGCTAAGTGATTTTGAGCATGAAAACAATTTAATTTTAAATCTATCAGACAGAGAGTACAGCGTTGAGTATATTCAATTTCTAGATTCTGATCTGGTGCCTTTTTTTTATCCTGAGAAAATAAGCAGCTGGGAAACCGTAAGGCAGCCCAACGAATCAAAATTTCACTTAAGGAAGTACCTGAGTTATTCTGAGACACTTCCATCGACATTCAGGATACACGAGGCATCTCTAGACAGCATTAGTGATAAAGAAATTTTCTACTCTCTAGTTAATAATGAGATAGTAATGAAAAAGCCTATCACGGTAAGCAGCTCAAATTATTTTGTAATGAAAAACTTTGTAATTGAGGGAACCTTCAGCGGGAGAAACATTCCAGAGGCCCTGAATCCGCTAATTAATGACGATGATGAGGATATAGATAAGATTGAGGATATTATCAATCAGCTGATTGGGTTTATGTACATTGAAACCATCAACAACTCTGACATTGAATTTAATCAGAAGCACATATTTTTAAATTCTGTAAAAAATTATAGCAATGAGCTGGAGTATGATGTGTCCCTTTTTGATTTGGATATGAGCACGCTGAATGAAATAATCTCCATCGCTGAGCAGCACCTGATGTCAATCATTGATGAAAAGAATAGGCAGAGCGTGGTTGATACATGGAGCTCAATAAAATCAGATTTAATGGTTTCGATGCTTCTTATTTTTAATGATTTCAAGATAAAGGCGTATCTGCCTGGCTCCATCTCATCTAGCAACGCAGATTTGCATGATGGAGATACCCTGACGTGGAGCATTGACATCAATGATATAAATGGAAAGGACTATCAGATTCACGCAACAAGCAGAATAATTCATAAAGATAGAATGTTTATACTAGCGCTAGGGGCAATACTATCTATACTCGGCCTGCTTGTAATGTGGATTAAAAGCGAGTAGAGCTATATTTCAGATTTAGTCTTTGCCTTAATAGAGAGCGCGTGAATTTCATTTTGTACCATATCACCAAGAGTATCATAAATCAACCGGTGTCTCTCAATCAAGCTTAATCCGGAGAAATCATCTGAAACAATGTGTAGCCTGAAGTGCCCTCCGCTGCTTTGGGCGTGCCCAGCGTGCTTGTGACTCTCATCGATAATCTCTATATGATCGGCATCGATTCGATCTGTTAATTTCTTTTTTATTATTTCTGATATCATAATTTTTTTATCACCGTATCCTTGATAAGGAAATAGAATGCAAGTCCAAACCAAAGCTCAAATAGTATAAAAACAGCAAGATTTGTGGCGATGCTATCGGTGAATCCATAGCTATGCAGGCCCACACCAAGTAAGTTTACACCAAACCATCCAAATGCGAGGAATATATTATTCATCACCATACCCAGGGCAAACTCAAGCGGCTTTATCATTCCTGAAATTCTAAGGTGCACCATCAGAAGCTGCCACATAACAATCATCAGCGCTGCGTTCTCCTTTGGGTCCCACCCCCAGAATCTTCCCCATGATTGATCGGCCCATATACCACCAAGGATAGTGCCAAACAGCATAAAGAACAACGCGACTAGGTTCAGAGAAATCATATTGGTGTTCATCTGCTTCAGAAATTTTCTTGATGATTGGTTGAGCAATCTGATTATCATATACACATGCCCCATAAGGCTCGCGAGCGCGGTTGCGCCGTACCCGACTGTTATGGTTGTGAAATGCGTTGCTTACCAAATATTAGAGTTTAGCACCGCAACCAAAACGCCAAGGGTGTCTCCGTCATCAGCGTATCCAAACCCAACAAAGTGAAGGCAAACCCCTATAATCGACCCCAAAAGGATGCCAATTCCATCTTTTCTAAATCTTTCAAATATGCACGAGAATAAAACTGATACAAAGCATACAAATATAATTGATTCATATAAAGTTGAAACGGGGGGCCTTTGCATTATAATCATTCTCATTATGATTCCGTATCCATGAATAGAAAGCCCAGCAATAACTACATAGTAGGAAGCCCTTTGCATGATATCGGAATTTAATATCCAGCTCAAGCCAAGAATCAGAAACGAAAGAAGGTAGAGTATAAGGCTGTAGTAGAACAGATCATATTTATTGTAGGATGTCTCTTGCTTTATCAGCCCCATGTCAACTGACTTAAAGCTACCGGAAATTTGCTGTATGTATCTTTCAATTGATTGGGACTGAAGTTCGAAATCCTTATACATGTACCCAGAAATATAATTCTCAAGCTCAAGCGTTAACTTCATTTGGCTGTCACTAATTT
>CAYNPP010000116.1:0-5214 GCA_964399095.1 uncultured bacterium
GAAATTTATGGCGTTGATGGCGACATCGAAGATATCGACGTCAATGTTACTTCGCCCGATTTAGAAACCATTACCAACCCCCCTATAAACGAGTGACCACCTGCTGTCGATGGAGGCGGCCAATTACAATAAACTGACCAATAGAACAGGAATATTACAAATTAAAGGGAGAATTACGATATGAGACTTAAACACACCATAAAAACAGCATTAGCAGTGACTACGGCTGCAGTTGTGCTGTTAGCAACAACGCCAACACCAACCGTCGCCGGTTGGCAAGATAAATACCCGACTATCAATTTCGGGGTTCTCACCCTGTAAAATCAGGTGACTACTGTCGATCGCTACAAAATTTACATTGACTACGCTGAAAAAAAACTAGGCGTCAAAATAAAGCTCTTCCAGGCTTCTGACTATGCCGGTGTTGGTCAGGCGCTTATCGGGGGACATTTGCAAATGGCCCGTATCGGGGGCGCTGGGTATGCATCGGCGTGGTTGGACTGCAAGGGCTGCATCGAGCCAATTGTAACCACCCAAGGACTGGACGGCACGACTGGCTATTTTTCAATCCTGACCGTGCGTGCTGATAGTTCATACAAGAGCCTGCAGGACTTGAAAGGAAAGTCGATCGCGTTTGCCGACCCGAACTCCACATCGGGCTATATCGTGCCCATGGTTACCCTGGTGAATGCAGGCATTGATCCGGACAAATTTTTTGGCAAGACCTCGTTTTCAGGTGGGCACGAGCAGAGCGTCCTGGCCTTGTTAAAAGGCACCTATGACGCCGTCTACACGTGGACCGCGGAAAATGACAGCTTCGGCAACCTCAGGATGATGATGGATAAGGGCTTATTGAAGCGCAACCAAGTGCGCGTCATCGACAAGTCTGATCCGATCAGGAACCCTCTTCTTGCTGTCCGTAAAGAGCTTCCGGAACAGATGAAGAAGGACATAGCACAGATGTATTTTGACATGGCAACTGAAAACAAAGCTGTGCTACGTGCCGCCGCTCAGGGTGATGTGAGAGGTTACGTTCCGGGCACCCACAAGGATTACGCGACGCAAGGGGAGGCCCGAAAATTTCTTCGTGCTGCCCGCAAAAAGAAAAAGGGTAATTAATCCTGCCGTTACCTGAGGGCGCGGGCAGATTTTCACTGCCCGCGTCTTCTTTTATTTCTTTTCATGTTTTGGAATATGCTCACTAATAGATGCCTATGTCTGATGAAATTGTGCCTACGGGTTCTTCTGATCCTATTGCCGCATTCGAAATAAGGCGCGTTGAGATGCTCCGCCAGAAGCGTCTCCACACGTTAATTTTTTTTGGTGTGTTTTTTGCGTGCCTAACCGCAGCAGTCATAGTTGGAGAGTTCAACATCATTACCGTAATTGAGGGCTTTCCAAGAATGTCAGAATATATCGTGAATTTGTTCCCGGTATTACACTGGAAGACATTAGGGGCCGACGTTTCAGACTGGTATTGGAATCTCAGGAATTGGCTGGAACTCCTCGTTGAAACACTACTAATGGCCTTCTTCGCAACCCTGATGGGAACTATTTTAGCCTTCCTTTTGAGCTTTCCAGCATCAAGCAACCTTAATAACACCTACTGGATCTATTTTCTTACCCGGCGATTTCTCGAAATATCGCGTTCCGTGCCAGATTTGGTCTACGCACTAGTGTTTGTTTTCGCATGGGGGCTCGGGCCGCTAGCGGGTATCCTGGCACTCGCCATTCATACAATGGGAGCTTCCGGAAAACTTTTCGCGGAGGTCAATGAAAACATTGACCCCAACCCACTTGAGGGCGTTCGTGCCGCCGGTGGAAATTGGGTCAAAATAATTCGTTATGCGGTTGTTCCCCAAGTTCTTCCCGCTTTTGTATCTTATACGCTCTGGCGTTTTGAAATCAATGTGAGAACAGCCGCCGTGTTGGGTTTTGTTGGCGCCGGTGGTATCGGCTATGAACTCTACACCAACATCCGGCTCTCTTATTACGACGATGTGGGTGCGATACTGTTAATTATCGTCGCCACGGTAATTTGCGTTGACTTGAGTTGCGAACAAGTTCGCCATCGTATGATCGGTAAGGAGTTTCTCTAAAAATGCTTCGCATCGCCACCATCACAGACGCTGATATTGTTAAAGCCCAGCGAAATGCCCCCTTCGCGGTTTCCCGCCCCCTGAAGGAACGGTTATTGTCTTGGATGGGCTGGACTGCATTCGCCGGGCTAGTCATGTATTGCTTGGTGCGCTTCAATTTCTCGCCATTTCGTCTATGGGATGGTGCCCATGAACTCGGTCTGATTACGCGCCTGATGTTTCCGCCCAGCACCGGGGGTAATTTTGACCTGTTCTTTTTGGGTATTCTCGAAACCCTGGGAATGGCTTTCCTGGGAACCTTGATTGGTAGCATTATTGCTTTTCCTCTTAGTTTTCTTGCCGCGAAAAACATCGTTCCGTTTTGGTTTTTTCATTTTGGCATCCGTCGCTTTTTCGACGTGCTCAGGGGTGTCGATGTGATGATCTGGGCCTTGATCTTTGTCCGCGCCATTGGCCTCGGACCCCTCGCCGGGATCATGGCTATCTCGATCGCGGATACGGGAACGCTTTCGAAGTTGTTCTCCGAGGCGATCGAAAATGTTGATCGAAAACAAATGGAAGGGGTTAAGTCTGCCGGGGCAAATCAGGTAAAGGTCGTGCGGTTTGGGGTCATTCCGCAAGTGCTTCCGGTTATGCTATCGTTCGCCCTTTACATGTTCGAATCGAATGTCCGGTCGGCAACTATTCTCGGTATCGTTGGCGCTGGCGGAATTGGACTTCTTCTTGCCGACAGAATACGTACCCCTGTCAGGGATCAAGCCTGCGTGATCATAAATTTAATCCTAGTCACGGTCTACACCATCGATTTCATTTCAAAGAAAATACGCGAGCACTTTATTGGTTCGACCAAGTAGGATCGGCAGCGTTAGTCGGACCATTCAGCAATAAATTTCAATGATTCCTTTATCAGGTCCTCAGTTATAAACATGTGTCCCCGGTCCTTGTAATGAAGGAACTTGTGTGGTGCACCCGCTTCTTCTAATTCCGCTACCATTCTTAAAACCTGTTCAATGGGAATGGAGGGATCGTCGTCCGAATGAAAAATCAATTGCGGAACGTTATCGGGCGCCACGTGACGAATTGGCGAAGCATATTCGCGCGCATCAGGGAATGGTTCCCCTGGAGGCGCCCATCCGGCGCCCCAGTCCAATTTCACAAGGTCGTAGGCACCTGACGCGCAGATGGCAGCCCGGATTGTCGAAGGATACTCATCCCAACCACCCGTTTTGGCGAAATTACCCTCCCCCAGCGTAGCCAACAATGACGCCATATGCCCGCCACACGACATGCCAAGTATGAAAATGTGATCCCGATCAAGGTTGTATTCCTTTGCGTTGGCATGGATCCAGCGGACGGCACACAACATGTCCTGGTAAGGCGCCGGCGCGGGGGTACAAGTCACCAACCGGTAATCGATGCTCATAGCAAAAAAACCGAGGCCAGCCCACTGATCGACATCAATCGACCCCGTGTCCCTTCGGGTTCCATAATACCACCTGCCGCCTCGTACTGAGATGATGACCGTCAATGCTTCGTGCTTGTCCGGTGCAGCAATATCAGCAAGTAACGCCGCCCCTTGAACGTTGCCGTAAACAATAGTTTCCATTTTTTTCCACCCCAGCCTATTATTCTTTTTTCCAAAATGCAGATTGCCAAGTCACTTTTTTTGCAGTGATTAAATGGCCATTGCTAAATCTGTTGATTCAAAAATATTGCTGAAAACTCGCCGGTCCGAAAATATTAGCGTAACGCAACGCAGCTGGAATTTGTCCTTCTGCCAACAAATTTATAACGTCTTTAGAAAGTTCGGATTTCTTGGGGCATGGCGGCAGTACGAGGTGTATTTTACTCGTCGAATTTTCCACAACTTTAATCGTCATTTTATCCGGCACATCAACCCCCAGGTAACGAAGCGCCATTTTCGGATCGGCCTTGAATCGAGCAGTAAAAACTGGGTCGTGGCTACCCCAATTCAGAGGAAACAAGCGCGGATCTTTGTATGATTCGCCAAAATCCTTGATGTCAGAGTACACAGATTTGGTTTCTGTATAACGCGGAGCCGTGAGAACGATGTGAGTAAGCGTCGATGTGTTCTCAACTACAGTCACCGATTTTCCCGTGGGCAATTTCCAATCAAGTTTTGCGAACACCGTCTCCGGATTTGCTAAAAGCTCATCCTTAAATGCTGAGTCCGACCAAGCTCGAGCGATAATCAGTCCCATGGTATCGTTCCGACCACTCAACACGTGTGTCCCCTTGGTAATTAAAATTGATACCGGTATGATTTTTTATGACATAATAAAACCCTGAATTAGTTTGAGAACTATTACAAGGGCCAAATGCACCAATACAACGCCTCAACGGGGATATCCGCAATTGTTTTTGATTTCGGTGGCGTACTGATGGATTGGAACCCCCGTAACTTATATCGAAAACTGTTTAACGGTGACGATATGGCGATGGAAAACTTTCTGACAAACGTATGCACGGAGGAATGGATCAGACAGCAAGACATGGGTCTGCCGGTTGCCGAAGCCGTCGCCCAACTCGTCCTGCGTTTTCCTGACCAAGCGCCCCTAATCGAGGCTTATGACAAACGCTGGCCTGAAATTCTGGCAGGTCCGATAGACGATTCGATATCCGTGCTTACAGAACTCCGTCAACATGGCGTACCGCTTTACGGACTGACCAACCTGCCTGGTGAGAAATTACCAGTGTTGGAGAAACACCTAGATTTTCTTGAATGGTTCGAAGCAGTTGTGGTGTCCGGTGCCGTCGGTATCGCAAAGCCGGACGCGGAAATCTATACACACCTTTTGAAAACCTGTTTTCTAACTCCCGAAAGTACACTTTATATTGACGATGTTCTCGAGAATGTAGAGGGAGCGATGGCGTTAGGTCTCCCTGCACTCCAGTTCGTTTCCCCCGCTAAACTGCGATCGGATCTTGTAGAGTTGGCACTGCTCTAGAGAACGAAGCACCAACGACGCTTAATCCGATAACCCTGTGCAAACGGCTCCTTCAAGTCAGTCTAGAGTTGAGATGAAGGCAGCCTTAGCAAGTTCACACTTCAATGCCCGTGTAGGGCTGCGCTCGTTCACTACCGATGCCTCGG
>CAYNPP010000117.1:0-4986 GCA_964399095.1 uncultured bacterium
AGTTAATAAAAAAGATACTTGAACAGAATTTTCCATTTGCTCAATCTTAATTTCATCAATAGGGTGTGGGATAGGTATTTTTTTATGGATTCAATATCAATAATTCCATTCGGTATATTTATAGATATCCAATTATTATTTGATTTCCAAATTGGAATTAAATTATCATCAAATGTGTGTGTAGTAATCAAATCAATTATAAATCCATTGGTTTTTTTATGCACATTATAGCTAGTAATATTAAAATCATTATATGTTATTAGAAGGGAGTTGTGCGATGAGTTAATATTAATATTATTCGCAACATTATGAGATTTTAATATATTAACCAATGCAAACGCTGGTATTAAAAAATCATTTTTTTTATAAATCACCGGGGAGTATAAATGATATACATTGCTATTAATTTTGCAAAAAGATGATCCATTAGAAAATGTTAAAGTTTTTTTATTAATTGTTACTTCAACATTACTATTATCAGGGAAAAATTTTGTTTTCAGCTCTAGTTGATGTGATAGTGCATTAAGTGAAATATATGATAAGTTGTTTACTGCATGAAGATTTATCTGCTCAGTTTTAGATATTAATAAAGAGAATAAGCATAAAAATGCTACTATGTGATGGTGTAGTGTTTTCAAAAGGTTATTTCCCTAAAGATTCTTCTTGTACTGTTTTAGAATCTTGTATCCTAAATATTTTTTCACCTGGCTTCACCATTTTATATTTAGAGTATGCAAGAAATTCAATATAGCTCAAATCGTTTTCCAGCTTACTGTTGTGATCTTTGATGGATGTTTGTTCTATTGTTAATTCTTTAATTTCATTAATTAGTGTTTGTTTCTGAGAATACAGTGAAAGCCATTTAACTATACCGGCTTTATTAAAGGATATCCATAGGAAGCCAATAGCAAGAATTATCCAGATAGATTTATATGATTTTTTTTGGTTGTTCTTTTTTCTTGTTCTTCTTATTCGTTTCATTGTGATAAATGTCCCCAACACCCATTTCCAAATTTCACATTATTTAAATTTTCTTCAATGCGTAATAATTGATTGTACTTAGCTATCCTATCGGTTCTACATAGCGACCCAGTCTTGATTTGTCCTGAGGACACCGCAACCGATAAATCTGATATAAATGTGTCTTCTGTCTCTCCTGATCTATGAGAAATAACCGTTCCAAAATTTGCATTCTGAGCAATTTTTATAGCTTCTAATGTCTCGGAGACTGTTCCAATCTGATTTAATTTAATTAATATTGCATTCATAGCTGCTTCATTAATGGCTCTATTTAGTCTTAGGGGATTTGTTACTGTTAAATCATCTCCAACAAGCTGTATACCACATCCCATCTCTGCCGTTAGTTTGGTCCATCCATCCCAATCATTTTCATCTAAACCATCTTCAATTGATATTATAGGATATTTTGAACATAATCCAGTATAATATTCAATGATTTCATCAGAGGTTAGTTCCAAATTTTCAGATTTTAATTCATATTTTTCTGTTTCCTTATTATATAATTCACTGGCTGCAACATCTAATGCGATATTTATTTGCGTCTTCAGTTCATAGCCAGATTTTTCGTTTGCTAATAAAATAATTTCAATAGCTTCTTCATTAGATTTTAAATTGGGGGCAAATCCTCCCTCATCACCAACAGCTGTATTTAATTTTTTTGAATTTAATATTTTTTTCAAATTGTGAAATATCTCTGCGCCCATTTGCAATGATTCTGAGAATGATTTTGCTCCTGTAGGGCAAATCATGAATTCTTGAATATCTACATTATTATCAGCATGACTTCCACCATTTATAATATTCATCATTGGGACTGGCATGATAAATTCATCATCATCATGCAGGTATTCATATAGATACATTTTATTAGATATGGATGCAGCATTGACAATTGACATAGAAGCCCCTAAAATAGCATTAGCTCCTAATATGGATTTATTGTTTGTGTTATCCAATGCTATCATAGCTTGATCAATATTTTTATAATCATCAGCATTTTTCCCTATCACAATAGGTGCTATTTTTTGATTCACATTATTAACGGCAGATAAAACAGACTTGCCCATATACGATGCACCGTTATCTCTAAGCTCTACAGCCTCATATTTCCCTGTGGAGGCTCCGCTGGGGACAGCGGCTCTTCCGATAGTTCCATCCTCTAGATAGGTATCAACTTCAATGGTAGGATTTCCTCGCGAATCTAGTATTTGCCTTGCATGTAATTTTGTTATATTTGACATATTATTAAGATAGTTATTAGTTGAAAATATAAGATTATTTACAATAAAAAAACTGTAAATTTGATTATTATATAATAATAAATATGATTACCTACAAAAGATACAATGATAATGATTTTGAAGAATGGGAAGAGTTTATTGGCTCTGCTTTAAACGCTACTATCTTTCATTCAAAAGTATTTCTGTCTTATCATATAGAGAGGACTTTTAAGGATCACTCTCTGATGTTTTATAAAAAAAATAAATTAATAGGAGTTTTCCCGGCATCCGAAACAAGCACTGAGCTTGGTAAAGAACTCTTTTCTCATCCTGGGGCTAGTTTTGGTGGGATTATATGTAAGGAAAATTCTTTCTCTAATATGATGCAGATGATTGGATGCGTTGAGCAGTATGCATCAGAAAATAATTTTCAACACATAACTACAGTCCCAACCCCATCGGTATATACACAGGATTGCGATGAGTCACAAAGATATTCTCTTCGTTGGAATGGATATCGTGAAACAGAGCAGTACTATGCCAGTATAATACCAATCATGGATAATTTAGATTCACAGATAAAAGCAATTCATAAAAATAAATCAAGGTCCAGTGATTACTATGATAATATTATTAAATCTAATTCACTGTCAATTACCTGGGATAATGATTTTGATTCGTTTTATCCTATACTGCTTAAAAATAAAGAATTGCATGACAGTAGCCCAACGCACTCTCTTGAAGAATTAAAAAAACTCAATAAGATGATGCCTGATAAACTTAAGCTGCTGCTGATTAAAAAAGATGATGATGTTATCGGTGGTAACTTGATTTTCAAAGGCAATGAGAGGGTTGCAATCATTTTCTACAACATGATTAATCACAAGTATGCAGAGTTACAAATAGCAACTATACAGGTAATTGAATCAATTAAATGGGCACATAAGAAAAAAATATCATTTCTAGATTTTGGAGTTTCACATGAACCCAATAATGAAAATCCACTCATACCAAAAATGAGCCTTATAAAGTTTAAGGAAGAGTTCGGTGCATTTGGTGTGATTAGAAGTGTACTAAGTAAACAAATAAATGACTAAGAATACGCTCAGTAGAGAGTCCCTTATATATGGCATTGGCCATATCCTAACAAGAATGATTACATTTTTACTGCTACCACTTTTCACAAATACACTCACAACCTATGAGTATGGCATTCTCTCTTTGGTGTATACCTTCTGTGGATTTTTTACTACAATTCTGCATCTTGGTTTGGATGCATCACTGCTGAAGCACTATAAACCAGCTGATAATAAAGAGAGATCTATATTTACTACAAACGCGTATATCCCTTTACTGCTTGTTAATGTTGTATTTGTATTTATAATGATACTTCTAAAGGATGTACTTGTTGCACCTGTTCTTGGCATTAATAACTCCTTGATATTTATACTGATGCTTTTGATTGTTGCGTTTGATGGTCTTTGGTCTATTCCGATGGTTCTTCTAAGAGCAGACAATGCCCCATTTAAATATCTAACATTTACCTTGACAAATGTAGTGTCTAATATCACTTTTATTTATTTTTTCTTTATAGTTCTTCAGCTGGGAATAGTTGGCATTGTGTTCAGCAATGTACTTTCATCTTGTTTACTTTTTATTATCTCTTCTCCTGTGGTGCTTAAAAAAATATCTTTGAGTAGCCTAGAAATGGGCGTCTTTAAAAAACTATTCAAATTTGGCTCTCCCTTTATTTTTGCGGGTATCTTTTCAATGTTTATAGAGCTATCTGACAGATACATCATTAAGTGCCTTCTGAACATTGAGATGGTTGGTGTATACAACGCCGGATATAAACTGGGGATGCTGATGCTTCTTGTTGTGATGGGATTTAACATGGCCTGGCAGCCCTATTTCCTTGATAAAAAAAATAACGATACCAATATTCTAGAATCTACAACCAACAATGTGTGGATCACTTTTAGCTTCCTCTGTGGAGCGATGATATGCTTTATTGAACCCATTAGCAAAATCAATGTTTTTGGATACACCCTTATAGGAAGTGAATTTGCAGAATCCCTGGTAATAGTTCCACTAATTTGCCTAGGCTATCTGTTCCATGGTGCATATATACTGCAACTCCCAGGTCCATTTTTAACTGGAAAAACCTACTATATTGCATTGATAAGAGGCTCTGGTGCGGTATCTAATATTGCTCTAAACTTTATTCTGATTCCAATGTATGGTATTGAGGGCGCAGCTGTTGCCACTTTGTTGTCTTTTGTGATTATGTCAATTATACTTCTGGTTGTTAACAGAAATATATTCCCACTAAATTATAACTTTTACGGAATTCTGTGTACAGTAATAGTTTTACTTTGCTATGTTCTGGTTATCAAAACAAATCCAGGAATTCATATTAGGTTTATAATGATTATGATGATGCCTGTTCTGTTTTTCTTGCTGGGATGTTTTGATACTAATCAAATATTAACTAAAATAAAATTAATAAATAAGGACAGATAATTATCTCTTACAACTTTTAGATACCATTCCATTTAACGCTCCTTATTGTATATTAATTAATTATTAATATATTTTTCAACTTGACGAATTGTAAAATCGCTAATATTATTAATATCAATTCTTTCATTATAGCCATTAAGAATATACCAGGTTTGATTATTACATTTAATAATTTCTCTAACCTTGCAGCTATTTATTCTTTTTTTTATTTTTATAAAATTCT
>CAYNPP010000117.1:4996-5207 GCA_964399095.1 uncultured bacterium
TGTTTTTCTTGCTAGGATGTTTTGATGTTAATCAGATATTAACTAAAATAAAATATAGAAAATAATTATTTAATGTTAGATAAAGGATAATAGTAATGTCGTCTTATAATAGAGGACAAGCCAAATGTGCATGCGGAAAAGTGCTAAGGCCTATTGATGCTATACTGAAATCAGGTCAATGCTTTAAATGTAGGCATATGTGGGATCATAC
>CAYNPP010000118.1:0-5081 GCA_964399095.1 uncultured bacterium
GCCCCCAGTCAGCCCATCAATCGTCATTGCTGTCTTAGCAGTCATGGCGGGCGTTCGGGCCTGCAGTTGTAGGATACCGGCCCCCAATTTGATCTTGGAAGTGCGAGCCCCCACGAACGCCAGAAAAGACACCACATCGGACCCCCACGCCTCCCCGGTCCATACGGACTCGAAGCCCACACGCTCCGCAACTGCGATAACCTCTATTGTCTCGGCCATCTTTGGTCCCGAATACCCAGTAACCAGACCTAGGCGCATAAATAATCCTCCCTTAGTTAAGAAACGCGTACACTATTCAAAGCGTAAGTCACGACAGGGTAAACGGAGACAAAGAAATCAATTACCCTCGGGCTGACCTCCACAGTAACCACCTTCACGGCCCACCTGGACCAAAGCCGTTTCGCAACACCTAGCGAGTCTCCGGTGCAACTCAATAGTCAGTTCGCCACATCCGCTACCGAGCTTCTCCGCAGCTCGCGTCGTCGAGAAAGATCGTACCTTCTTCCCCGATGCAACACAGCTCGGTTATCCCACATCACCAAATCACCGGGCATCCACGAGTGCCGGTACACGAACTGTCTTTGTGTTGCATGCTCGAGGAGGTCGTTCAATAAGAGGCGTCCCTCTGGAACAGACTGCCCGGTGACCTTGCAGGCGTGCGCCCCAATGAAAAGCACTTTTCTTCCGGAACCCGGATGTGTACGGACAAGCGGCCATTTCACCGATGGATATTTTGCCACATCTGCGGGGGAATACTGTTGGTCTCCCAGCTGTTGTCTAGAATGAAATGCAGAATGCTCGGCAAAGAGGCCATCCAAGTCGGCAACAGTCGAGGCGGGCAGCGCATCGTATGCAGCCCGCGCGTCCGCGAACTCGGTTTCTCCCCCCGTTTTCGGCAAGACGCACGCAAATAGCAATGAATATTTTGCGGACGGCATTTTGAACGAGCTGTCGCTGTGCCACAACTGGTTGGCAAGCATCGTTGCTAAACGGGGATCGTCCCTTTCCAACACCTGACGGTCTCCGTCTACGTTTGAAATGTCAATCATACCCGGATTCGCAAATCTATTTTTCTTCTGGACCACTTTGAGCAGGCCCATGTCAATAGAGCCAAACGCTCGCGTAAACACCATTTGTTCATTCACGCTGAGGTCCTGATCCCGGAAGATAAGTACACCATACGTGTCCATGGCCGTCGCAATCTCGGAGATCACCGCCGCATCTATCTGTTGTCGCAAGTCAAGATCCTCAACCTCAGCGGCAAACACATCGTGTAGCGGTGTCACGGTAAAATTACCCATAGCATAGACCATTTCGAGTCCCGTCCTCGGATCCTTTCACAGTGGCCCGGAAGATGTCGGAGGCCTTGTTAGCCACCGCAATCCACTGGATATCAAGGCGAGAACCGGATAACAACATATCGAATCATGAGTTTAATGGCTGGCACGTTCGCGCGAGGGTGCGAACACGGTCTTAATCAAGAAAGATGATGACCGAAAACCGTAAAAGATGAACCAGAGGTTCTTATCAGGTCGAAGGAGCAACGCCCATGAGTACCACTGCAAGCCATACCGCACAGACGGAATCAGTCGTTCCACCACTAGCACCGCCAAGCCGGTCGGAGATAGATCGAGGTGTGCGTATCCTTCAGAAATCCGCCGATCTTAGGGGAGATATCGCTTTTTGTAGCGTTAACATTTTAGAGCCGTCAAAATATTCGTGCGACGAGAATAGGGACAAGGCCGCTGCCCCCCGAATACTCCGATTTTTGGGAATAGACCAGCACGCCCAACCTAATTTCGATGCCCGAGTAGACATAACAAAAGGAAAGGTACTAGAAACGCGCCGTATCAAAGACGGCCACGTTCCCTTCAGCGGGACTGACCTCGTCCGGGCAATCCAGATCACGAAAGCCGATGCGGCATGGCAGGCCGCCGTCCGCAAGCGAGACGTCCACGACTTTCGGCGGGTCCAGATCGACATGTGGCCGGGCAGTGGGCCCTTGCCGGACGGAGTGAATGCCAACCACAGACTCTGTAGAGCTATTGCCTTCGTCCGAGAAGACAAAACCGACAACGGCTACGCTCGGCCACTGCAGGGGATCATCGCACACGTCGATTTGACCGAAGGTCGCGTGGCCTACCTTGAAGATCACGGGGTCATTGGCCTGCCGCCCGAGGACGGTCGCTATGACTTTGCGCACCAGAAATCTTTCCGAACGGACCTGAAACCCATTGCTATCACCCAACCAAATGGCCCAAGTTTCACAGTAAGCGGTTTCGCGGTGGCATGGCAGAAATGGTCCTTCAGCGTGGGCATGCACCCACAACACGGACTAGTGCTCCACCAAGTAGCCTACGAAGATACAGGAAAGCGACGCTCGATTCTCTATCGCGCCTCGCTTGCAGACATGGTGGTCCCCTACGGCGACAAGGATCCCATGCACTCGTGGAAACACGTGCTCGATGCTAGCGAAGCAAGCGTAGGCAACCTAGCCAATTCGCTCACACTAGGTTGCGATTGTGTTGGTGAGATTCATTACTTCGACGTTAACACCATCTTGCCGGACGGCTCGTCGCACACTATTAAAAACGCAATCTGCATGCACGAAGAAGATTATGGGGTGCTTTGGAAGCACACTGACATTGTCTCGGGCACGACTGAAGTGCGCCGCTCCCGCCGACTTGTCGTATCGTCCTTTTTTACGGTAGGGAATTATGAATACGGTTTCTTTTGGTACTTTTACCTCGACGGCACTTTACAGATGGAAATAAAGCTCACAGGCATCGTTGGCGTAAGTGCCGTGGAGACTGGGAAGGAGCAACCTGAGTTCGCTCCCTTGATCGCTCCCAATCTTGCCTCGCCTGTCCACCAACACCTCTTCTGTTTTCGTCTCGATTTTGACCTGGACGGAACGGACAACTCCGTGTACGAGGTAGACATCGACCCAGTCCCACCTGGGCCGGGCAATCCCGACGGAACCCAATTCCGTGCCACCAGTACTCTTTTGGGTAACGAACAGACGGCACGCAGAAACGCCGACCCCCAACGGAGTCGCACGTGGAAGGTAGTTAACCCCGGACGAACCAATAAGCTGGGCTCGCCCATCGGTTACAAACTACTGCCGCATGCTACCCCGACCTTGCTCGCCCATCCGGATTCCTACGTTGCCCGTCGCGCCGGATTCGCAAGACACAATTTGTGGGTCACCGCGTACGATGCCGAAGAACTTTCGGCAGCAGGCGATACAACACTGCAAAGCCCTGGTGGAGGAGGCCTACCGTCTTATTCGAAAAATAGGAACATAAACAATGCCGACATCGTAGTTTGGCACACATTCGGACTTACCCACGTGCCGCGCCCCGAAGATTGGCCCGTGATGCCCGTTGAATATACGGGATTTACTCTAGTTCCGGTTGGTTTCTTCGATAAAAACCCTAGTCTGGATGTACCTCCAAGCCGACACGAGTGCGAGGATCATCACAATCATACTCCATAATGCATTCAACTTCGCGCGACGCGCGGCCCGCCCATACCGCCCCAGCGTGCTTCATTTTCGACGGGAGAAAAATTATGTCCGTTAGTGTACTCACCCGGGTAAAAGCAGTTCTTGTTTCGCTCACATTGCTCTTTCTCACCGCGGTGCCCCAGGCCCACTCACAGGGGCGCGCCCCATTAAGCGATGGAATATACGCCGAATTACAAACAAACAAAGGCACGGTCACAGTTCGCTTAGAACACGAGCGGACTCCACTCACGGTTATGAATTTTATTGGCCTTGCCGAGGGAACTAAACGATCTAACAAGCCCGAGGGAACTCGCTTTTATGACGGTACCACGTTCCACCGGGTCATCTCCGATTTTATGGTTCAAGGCGGAGACCCGGAGGGTACAGGGCGCGGTGGACCCGGGTACCGTTTCCCAGACGAATTCCATCCCGACCTCTTGCATGATGGTCCTGGAGTTGTCTCCATGGCGAATTCCGGTCCAGGTACAAACGGCAGTCAATTCTTCATTACGCATAAAGCTACTCCTTGGCTGGACGGAAAACACAGCGTCTTTGGTTCCGTCGTAAAAGGACAGGATGTCGTCAACGCGATCGCGCAAGGGGACTCACTCACGGCCGTAAAAATCACCCGAATAGGAACGCTTGCTACGCAATTTGAGGCTGGCCAAGTAGCATTCGACCAGAAATTGCTTGCCCTTTCAGCCAGAAAAGTCGATGAGGAAAAGTCGTTACTGGAAGCGTCCGTTGCCGACCTTGAAACCGAGTTTCCCGGAAAGGTCCGAACGCCCCCAACGGGAATAGTATATGCAGTCAAGTCTGAAGGCGACGGGTCAATTTTTGACAGCCCCAGACAACGGGGAAAACCTATAAGTTTCAAGGTGGGGACAGGGCAGGTGATTGCGGGTTGGGACGAGGCCCTATTAGACATGAGCAGGGGCGAGCGGCGCATACTCGTCATACCAAGCGACCTTGCCTACGGCGATCGTGGGCGGCCTCCGGTCATTCCGCCTAAAGCCACCCTCGTGTTCGATGTTGAGCTTGTAGACTATTAAACGATTATCCCGTCCACGAGCGCTCTTCGGATAGGCGTCGCCCCGGACAATTGATACAATGGGCGATGCCGGTTCCTGGTCCCTAATCAAACGGAGCAACCGGAAGAGGAGCGAATTCATGATCTCAGTGAAGGTAAACGGCAAACAGCAAAAGCTTGACGTCCCGTCAGACATGCGGCTGCTTTGGGCGTTGCGAGATATCTTAGGACTGACCGGTACCAAATTTGGTTGCGGTGTATCCGCGTGCGGAGCATGCACGGTGCACCTGGATGGAAAGCCCGTCCGGTCCTGCGTCATTCCCGTCGCAATTGCGAATGGGAAAACCGTCACCACCATAGAAGGTCTATCAGAGAATGGTGAGCACCCTTTGCAGAAAGCGTGGGTCCGGCACCAAACCCCGCAATGCGGTTACTGTCAGACGGGCATGATTATGTCTGCGGCCGCATTGCTGAAAAACAAGCCAAACCCTTCAGACGAGGATATAAACGCAGCGATTACGAATATTTGCCGCTGCGGCACGT
>CAYNPP010000119.1:0-5057 GCA_964399095.1 uncultured bacterium
ACAGAGGCAAGAATGGATAGGGTGGCGGCAGAAATGCTACATGACCTTGACAAAGAAACCGTCAACTTTACTCCAAATTTTGATGATAGCCTTGAAGAGCCAACTGTTCTACCCACCCAAATTCCAAACCTTCTTATGAACGGTTCAGAGGGAATTGCAGTTGGAATGGCAACCAAAATACCCCCCCATAATTTAAATGAATTAATTACAGGCCTAATTGCACTGCTTAAAAATCCAGATATTTCAATTGAAGAACTAATCCAAGAACATGTTAAGGGACCAGATTTTCCAACAGCCGGGTTTATAATGGGAAGCGACGGTATTAATAACGCATACACAACCGGCAGGGGTCGGATAGTTATGCGAGGAAGAGCGAATATTAAAGAGGATGATAAAGGAAAACAAAAAATAATTATTACAGAGTTGCCATATCAAGTAAATAAAGCAAATTTTGTAGAAAAAATAGCAGACCTAGTAAGAGATAAAAAATTAGAAGGAATATCAGACCTTCGAGATGAATCAGATAAAGATGGAAACAGAGTAGTTATAGAATGTAAAAGAGACGCAATAGCAGAAATTATTCTTAATAATCTATACAAATTTACACAACTACAAGACACCTTTGGGGTTATAATGCTTGCGCTTGTAAACAATGTTCCCAAAATAATGAACCTAAAAGAAGTTTTAGGCCATTTTCTTGATTTTAGAAGAGAAATAATTATCAAAAGAACCCAGTTTGAACTTAAAGAAGCAGAGCTTCGAGCCCACATACTAGAGGGGCTTAAAAAGGCCCTTGAAAACATCGATAACATTATTCAAATAATTCGTGGATCTACTAATCCAGAAACCGCCAAAGATTCACTAATATCAAAATATCAATTTAGTGAAAAACAAGCCAAAGCCATCCTTGACATGAGGCTTCAAAAGCTTACATCATTAGAAATTGACAAGGTGGTACAAGAATATCAAGAGCTACAGGAACTTATAAAAGAGCTAAACCATATTTTAGAAAGCTACGAAAAACAAAGTAAAATCATAGAAGATGAGTTGGGGGAAATGTTAGATAGACACGGAGATGAGCGTCGCACTGAAATAATTCCATTTAGTGGGGAGCTTAGTCTGGAGGATATGATAGCAGATGAAGAGATGATAGTGACTATTACTCACAACGGATACATCAAAAGACTCCCTGTTGATACATGGAAAACACAAAGACGAGGTGGAAAAGGAATGAAGGGCGCCAAAACAAAAGAAGATGATTTTGTGGAGCACCTATTTACAGCCTCCACCCACAACACAATGCTTTTTTTCACAGACCAGGGGAAATGTCACTGGTTAAAAGTACATCAAATCCCACAGACATCAAGGACATCGCAGGGAAGAGCCATAGTTAACCTAATTGGATGTGAGGCGGGAGAAAAAGTGAAGGCATTTGTTTCAGTTAAAGAATTCTCTGATGATAAATATATTATAATGGCCACAGAAAAAGGAATGATAAACAGAACAGCACTATCACTTTATAGCAAACCAAGGAAGGGTGGCGTTTTTGCGATGGCAATAAAAGATGGCGACCAATTAATTCAGGCAAAAATTTCCAATGGCGATGATAATATTATAATGGCCACACAAAACGGTAAATCTATAAGATTTACAGAACAAGAGGTTAGAGCGACGGGACGAAGGACCAAAGGAGTTAAGGGTATTACCATAGGTTCAAAAGATGCGGTGATCGGCATGTTAGTTTTTAAGAACGACGGGAAAGTGCTTGTGGCATCTGAAAATGGATATGGAAAGAAAAGTAAGATTGAGGAATATCGTGTGCAAAACAGATCGGGCAAAGGAGTGTACACACTAAAGAAAACTGAAAAAACAGGAAGCCTTGTTAGTATTCTTGAGGTTGTTGATTCTGATGATATTATGATTATTACAAGTGCCGGTGTTATGATACGACAGGGCGCAGGGGCAATTAGAACTATTGGAAGAAACACCCAGGGGGTTAAATTAATTCGTTTAGATGATGATGCAAAAATTTCATCTGTTACAAAAGTAGTAAAAGAAGAAGAAGATGAAAATCATGAGATAAAAGACGAAGAGCAAACTGAAGAATAATATTAAAAACATAACACTGGACATCGAACGATGTAACAATAGCCACCCAAAAGTAAAACTCATGGCTGTTTCAAAACAACAATCAATAGAAAAAATCAAAAAAGCGCAAGGGTTTGGAATAAAATACTTTGGTGAAAATAAAGTTCAAGAGGCACATAAAAAGACCGAAGCATTTAATCAATCATCAGAGCTCCACATGATAGGCCACCTACAAAGCAACAAGGCCAAAAAAGCAGTGCAGATATTTGATGTCATTCAAACTGTAGATTCATTAAAAATAGCAACAAAAATAAACAATGCAGCCAAGTCAATTAATAAAACCCAAAGAATATATTGCCAGGTAAATATAGCAAATGATGCACAAAAAAAAGGGTTTAATCCAGAGAATATATATTCTTCAGTAGATGATATTTATAAAATGTCTAATCTGTCCATTGAAGGAATCATGACTATTTTACCTATCAACCTAGATGACAACTCAACAAAAAAGCATTACAATGACACTAGGAGATTAAAAGAAAAAATATCTACAGCAATAAATAAAAAGCTAGAACTATCTATGGGTATGAGCTCTGATTATATAATAGCAGTTAGTTGCGGGGCTTCAATTATTAGAGTGGGCACCAAGCTTTTTGGAGAAAGACAGTGAAATTAATTTTAGCAACAGAAGACTTTGCAAAAAACTTTAGTTTATCTGAGGTGGGGAATAGTAATGACACAACACTTGTTATTGGTCACAATAATTATTCAAAACACATCAAAACATTAAACAAAATCGCAGATAAACCAACATTTATATATGATATAACAACATCACAAGAAAAAAAAGTATACAACGTGCTCGACCACATTAATTTATCAGGTAGTAATCCGCTTGTAGGATGTCAAAAAATTATAAAGAAGCCGTTTTTTGATATTTCTGATTTATATACTGATACCCAAAATCCTGCAGGGGTAGTTACACACTGTCTTGGAAGTAGATTTTATAATCATAATGATAAATATAATTATCCATCAACCTATTTATGCCACTTGGCAATCCTGGCTAGAGCAACGGGGAAAACAAAAATTCAAGCATTTATTAGATGTGGAAACTAAAATGAAAAAGCAAGTAGAGTGCATAGTCAAAAGAGGAGAACACGAAGAAAGTAGGCACGTTATAAATTGTGTTGTTATAGATGAAGAAAAGAATATTTTATTTCAAAGTGGAGAAATCAACAAGGGATACTGTTTACGATCAACCTTAAAACCATTTCAAAGCGCAGCATCACTAAAAGAGGGCACAGCAGACTTTTATAATTTTACAGATAGGGAAATTGCAGTAACATGTGCATCACATCACGCTGAATCAGAACACATTAATACAGTTAATTCTATCCTCAACAAAATTGGTTTAAAGGATACCGATCTCGAGTGTGGTTTTCATTTTCCTCTAGATGGTAATACAAAAAAAAATCTTCACTCAGGCAAAAAGAGAAAATCAAATATATATAACAATTGCTCTGGAAAGCATGCAGGATTATTAGCGTTTATACAAAGAATGAAACACCCGGTATCTAATTATATAAATCACACCCACCCAATTCATAATAAAATTAAAGACTACATAGCCGATATATCAGAAGACAAACCAAGGGGATATGCTGTAGATGGATGCAGCCTTCCAACACCATATTTTAATTTACAAACGCTTGCTACAATGTACATGAAACTAATAACAGCACAACCCAAAAGTGAACTATATATAGTACTCAACGCGATGAGAAAAAACCCTCAAATGGTTTCAGGGAAAAAAGGATTTGATACGTTATTTATGAAATATTTTAATAATAATGCGGTCTCAAAAGGTGGAGCAGAGGGAATGCAGGCGCTAGCTTTAAGGAGTAAGAAACACGGAAATATTTCCTTGGCTCTTAAAGTATCTGATGGCAACCACAGGGGAAACTATATCTCGTGCATTAGTATATTACGCTATTTAAATATAATAACAGAATCTGATTATGATGCATGCAGCTCATTTTCTGGAGCAACACAAAAAAATCTTAATAAAATAGATGTTGGTAAACTTCTTTGTAATATTTCATAGTAATTATTAGGTTAAAACCAATGCTCCTTTACGAACAAATAACATCCATGGATAAAGAATCTTTAAAAAAAGAGATTGATAATTTCTTTGTTGAAGATATGCCAACAAATGATTTGACGACAGAGCTACTTATTGATCAAAAACATAAAAGTAAAGTAGTTTTAAAATCAAGAGAGCCAATGATTTTTTGTGGCTCCGATATAATAGAGACTGCATTTACAGATAACATTAATATAAACTGCGTTGCAGATGGCTCACAGCTTGAACGAAACAGTATAATATCAACCATAAAGGGAAACACTAAAGAAATATTAATTAAAGAGAGAGTAGTTTTAAACTTAATTCAAAGATTATCTGCTATAGCCACTCATACAAACCAATTTGTCAAAAAGCTAAACAACGACAAGATTAAAATTTTAGATACCAGAAAAACAACACCAGGATTAAGGCAAATGGAGAAATATGCGGTAAATGTCGGTGGAGGAGCAAATCACAGGAAAAATTTATCTTCAGGAATACTAATAAAAGATAACCACCTTACTGCAACAAACATAATTAATACAATTGAAAAAATAAAGCAATCAAAGACAAAGATTCCAATTCAGATTGAAATTGATTTTATAGAGCAAATATCAAAGGGCCTAGTTCAATGTGTTGACGGATTTCTACTAGATAATATGAGTTCTCAAAACATCAAACAATGTATTACAAAAATTAATCAATATAATTCAGAAAATAGACCTATGTTCATTGAGGTTTCAGGTGGAATAACTCTTGCTAATATTGAGCAATACAACATAAATGGTGTAAATGGAATATCAATTGGCGCACTCACCCACCACATTAGAAGCGTCGATATAGG
>CAYNPP010000120.1:0-2302 GCA_964399095.1 uncultured bacterium
AAGGCGCGAGGATTCTCCCGACCCTGTCCCGGGGATGGGGGAGTTGCTGGTAAAGGTTGAGGCGGCCGGTGTAAACCCGGCGGACTTGGTACGTATGTCGGGTAATTACCCGCGCCGGCTCCCGCTTCCTTATATTCCCGGGACTGACGTTGCGGGTACGGTTGTCTCGGTAGGACGAGGGGCTGGTGACTTTGGAGCAGGCGATAAGGTTTTCGGGCGCAGTACCAACGGCGGCGGATACGCCGAACGGGCGGTATTGCCTGTGAACGAGACGTTCTTATTGCCCCCTTCGTTAACTTTTGCCGAAGGAGCAGCGATACCTGTGCCGTTCTATACAGCGCAGGTGGCCATCCACGAGAAAGCAAGGCTCACCAAGGGGGAGACGGTCCTTGTGTCTGCCGGCGGCGGCGGGGTCGGCGTCGCCGCCATCCAGTTGGCGAAGGTCGTTGGCGCGACAGTGATCACTACGGTCGGTTCAGCGAAGAAAGCGGAGCAGGCTCAACGTATAGGTGCTGATCATACAATCCATTACAAAGAAATAGACTTCGTAGCTGAAGTCCAAAAGATAACGGACGGCAAAGGTGTCGACGTTATCCTGGAGAGTGTCGCCGCAGATAATTTTGCTGACGACTTTCGCGCGATCAGTCGGCGGGGAAGAATCGTCATCATTGGTACGGGAACCGCTAAATCACCGGAGACGCGTTTTGTTACCGGAATGGCACTCTTTAAAGAGGTAACGATATATGGAATGGCGTTGCCCAACTCCGCCTTCGAAATCCCGAACGTCGCCAGAACGCTCATCGGCCTCTTCGAAGCCGGACGCGTGCACGCCGTGGTTCACAGGAGTTATCCGCTTGTCGCAGCCGCGAATGCGCTTCAGGATCTAATCGCGGGCAGGGTCTTTGGCAAGCTTGTCCATCTTCCACATGAGTAGGTGAGCCTGCTGTCTCTAATAATAATTTCGGGCGGTAGAGGCTACGTCTACGAGTCTTGGGGCGATACAGGCGACCTTTTCGATCAGCTATGATGATGGAGGCTATTTGCGTTTCGGCCCCGCTGCCTCCAAAACAGAAACATTAGCGTGGATGACGGCTCAGGTTCCATTCGAAGCAAGGATCGCCCCGGTCAAAACGTTTGCTCACGCGAAGCACGATATCGCGGTCGTGAGCTCCGACCGCTCCTTCCCACAACGAGTTCCATGCGTCAAAATAGAAATCGCGTACTGGGACGCCCCGCATCAAGTTCCAGCTGGACTGGCGTAGTATGATTGCAGACGAGAGGACCGTTTCCTCAATAGTGTCGCCCTGGGCCCGCGCCATAGCCGTCATGTAGGAGGCGAAGGCACGGAGAGATCCTGGTGGAATTTCGAGGATACGCGCTGTCTCTCGGTAGTATTGCATGCCAACTAATCTTGCGGTGTGGGAAAGTAGACGGTGTGCTTCTGGCGGCTCGAAGACGTTGGGCATTTCTTGAAAGGTGGACCTGAGGAATTCCATTGCGTAATTTCGCTCGGCCTTGCGAATCCGTTCCATTGGCCAAGAGGTCGAGGCCAGTCTTGGTGCAAGCTCCGGTTTAAATGTTGGCGCCCTCTCGTCGGTAACGAAGCGAACTCTTTCGTCTGGCGTGATTTCTCTCTTGTATTCTAGAAAGTACCCCTCGAGTCCCGGATAGCCTTCTACTGTCTGTCCGGTACAGACGAACCCCAGCTTCTTATTTCGAAGAGACACGCCATTTTGGCCGTGCCATCCGTGTAACATGGCTGCACTGACTACGGACGGAATACCACAATTAGCTGTCCCTTCCCACATCCACCTTGGCGGAGGATAGCGTATCCAGGCCTTGTGGTCGGCCTCATACATATACTCGACGTGTACCGTTCCGAGAAAGTTGGATAGGTAGTGATATTGGGCGCACGCGACGGCGTCTGGAAGGCCCTCGAGGCCAAGTTTTTGAAGACCAGGCAAAAACCGTTTGGTCTGTTGATGACGAAAAAGCCGGTAAATCAATCGGCTGGCCGCTTCGGCGCCTTTCTGGGATACTAGCGATAGAACCAGGCCCGTCATGAAAGCGTGATAGAGTCGTGCGACCGCATTGTAACGTTCGATGTCGCCCATGGAGTCAACATTCATTTTGTATTCGTACGTGTAATATAGCCATGGATCGGTTCATCCGGCTTCGGTGCGGCAATTTAAGAATGTACACCCCCCGCGTCTTCACATCTGTATTTCCTCACTATTAACCAGAACTAAAGCCTGCGCGATGTTCGTGGGCCAGCAACCATTCTTTGCGCCGTAGCCCGCCG
>CAYNPP010000120.1:2312-5025 GCA_964399095.1 uncultured bacterium
TGTTCGATATCGCCCATAGGGTCAAAAATCACTTTGTATCCGTACGTGTAATATAGCCATCGATCGGTTCATCCGGCTTCGGTGCGGCAATTTAAGAATGTACACCCCCCGCGGTCACATCGGTATTTTCTCACTGTTAAACAGACCTAAAGCCTGTGCATGTTCGTGGGCTAACAGCCATTCTTTACGTTGTAGCCCGCCGGCATAGCCGGTCAGTTTTCCGTTAGTTCCTACGAGGCGGTGGCAGGGAACAATTAGAGCTACCGGGTTGCGAGACGTTGCCGCGCCCACCGCACGAACGGCTCGCGGCCTCCCGATTTCGCGCGCGAGCTGGCCGTAGGTTTGAGTAGTGCCGACTGGTATTTGTTGTAAGGCTTGCCATACAGCCTGTTGAAAATCTGTCCCCGCTAGATCAACAGGTAGTGTGTTAAGAGCATCTAGGCCACCGGAGAAATATTCCTTGAGGCGGCATACTTCTATTCGCTCATCGGAAGATCGTGCTAGGCGAAACGCACCAAAACGCTTTCTTATCAAGAGATGCATGCGAGCAGCGCAGTCCTTATAATCGATGGCGCAAATATTCGTGCCTGCGGACACTAGCACGATGTCTCCGATTGGAGAGTCAAACTCCCACGTTGCCAGAGTCTTCATGTTTCCTCCCTTGCGAAAACCATTTTGGCTTGCATTACGGGTCGGGAATCCATATACGTTCCCCGAGACAAGGTTGCATAGCGATAGGAGAACTGCAAATGGCTGAAGTCGGATTATATGAGGCGATGCGGACGTTACGCGCAGTCAGGCGGCTGCGGACTGACCCTGTACCGGAAGACGTGATCCGTCGCGTTTTGGAAGCCGCCACTTGGGCACCGACCGGCGGAAACCGACAACCCTGGCGGATCATTGTCGTCCGGGACCCGGAGCGTAAGAAAAGGCTTGGTGTGCTTTATATGAGAATCTGGGAAACCTTCTCGAAAAAATATGCGGATAATCTCAGAGGACTGCCAGAGGATGAGCGTGTAAAACTCGAACGGATGCTCGGTGCAGGAGATTATCTCGCCCGGCATTACGAAGAAGCACCAGTCATTTTCGTTTTTTGCTTTAATCCGAACGAAATGGCAATCACTGACGCAGAATTGGAACGGGTATCCGTAGTAGGAGGAGGATCTGTCTATCCTTCCGTTGAGAACCTCCTCCTTGCTTGCCGGGCGGAGGGCCTGGGCTGCACTCTGACGACGCTCCTGTGCACCTATGAACCAGATGTTCGTAAGGTTTTGGACATTCCGGATCCCTGGGGAACTGCGGCTGCCATTCCGGTTGGCTACCCGCTGTTGCGCGGCCACGGGCCAATCTCACGAAGGCCTGTGGAAGAATTGGCTTTCAATGATCGCTGGGGCCTCCCCTTCGGGAGCCCAACACGATAACTCACACCAGCTATTAAGAAGAGCGTCGTCCCCGATTGTTACCAGTAGAGAGAGGGTTGGAACAGTCTGTCGGCGACGAAAACAGATAAAAATAAAACTACCCGGTTAAGATCCGAGACCGATACATGCTTCGGCAGTTTGTGCTTGGTCCGTTCAAAATTGGTAGGTCATTCTCACCACGGTCTCGTCTCGCTTTCGATACAGGCCGCCTAATCCCCAGGTCTCGTCGACCCGACCGCCATATCCAGGAACGAAAAAGTAGTTTTGCGCGAAGCGAATGATGAGCTGCGGTGTCAGGTAGTAATCCACGACCCAACCTAGTTGGGAACTGTAATGGTTCATAGGGTCAATTACAAAAAAGGCCTGTGGTAATAGCTTTCCCCGCATGTATACTGTGCTCGCGGCGATAGTTCCCACAGCCTCCCAATTACGGACTTTGTCTGTCTGCGACACCTGACCCTGAAAACGCGATGTGCCCGTGGGAATGTACTGCCAGAACACTTGCGAAGTGAGGAAAAAAGTAGAACGACGATTGAGCGCTCGTATCCATGTCGGCCGGTCAAATCCGATAAAAGCTTGCCATACGTCCGTCTTTTTAATGCCAAGAAGGCCCGTCTCCGTTGGCGCTCCGCTTTCGTCGAGCGTCATAATAGGTTTGCGTTTGTCCCCGAAAGGCTTGCCAAATTCGTAAATAGTTTCCATACGCCACACGCCTTCAGTGTACTCGTCATCGGCGTAACTGGCCGACAGGCCAACTGCGTGCGTGTAAGGGTAATACGCTTCGGCTGGAAGTATTCCCTCGCTCATAAGCGCCGAATTGGATCTTGCGATATCAACGACCGACTCGCAATCGGAAGTCGCAGTCGGGCACTGGTTAATGCCGCGCAGGCTTGAGGTGTTTACCCCATCGTCGTGCGCTGTGCGCTGGTACAGGTAATTGAGGGTAAATGTAACGCCGTGTTTAGACGTGGCACCAAATAGAAAGCCAACCAGGCAATTTTAATAGATGGTAATGTTTATGTTAACGTTTTACTGCAACAAGGAAAAGCCAATCCTGAAAAATTTATTTATATTAGATCTTTGAATGTCACCAATGGATATATATCATGGGATAGCCCAATAACTTTGTTCGATTTTTCTTCAGGTGAAATAATTAGTGAATATGTAGGTCGACCGAAATTTGATATAAATGAATATGGCATTGGTTATTTTGTATTCTCTGGATATGCCGCAGGGTATAACTCTGGCGGACCATTATTATCACACACATTATTTTTTATGAAGACCGAAGA
>CAYNPP010000121.1:0-4726 GCA_964399095.1 uncultured bacterium
TCACTATTCTGATAAAGTAGAGGTCGGATGTTCGAGTCATCCTCAGCCCACCATTATATTTGACACTTTTTTCTCCATTAGCACCCATAACCGTATAAAATAAATCCCCCAAGGACTAGAATAGAAAAGAATTTCACTGGATCTGTTATTTTCATATAACCCCTAACTTCTTCTTTAAAAATTAAAATTGAATTTAAAGTAATACTCAATTCACATTGATTTTATAAAATTTTATCATTTCTATAAAATTAGGTTTATGACGCATTGGTCAGAACAATTAAATAATTTTTTGGTACAGGCAAATTCTAAAAACCTTAAAACTAAATCTTATCCAAATAGTTGGATGGACCTAAAAATGAAAGTTAGTTTTGGGCAGGGAAATTCTGCTAGAGTACCATGGATAAGTTTTCTTGGTTCAGGAATGACTACAAGTAAAGGAATTTATCCAGTGTATCTTTACTACAAAGAATTGAAGACACTTATATTGGCATTTGGAATAAGTGAAACAGAAGAATTTGGAATTGAATGGCCTTTAGAAATATCTGATAATAATTTAAGAATAGTAGACTTTTTTGATGTTAAGATTCCAAGATACGGAGATTCATATGTATATAAATCTTATAAAGTTAATATTAACAATCAAAAATCTTTTCTAAATGACTTTATTTCAAATAATCCTCTATCTGAAGAAGAAATAGAATCTGATTTATCAAACCTGTTAAATTACTATAAAAAAACTACATTTTCAGAGTTGCCTATTACTCAACCAAAAGAGATCTCTGAAGGTGTAATGTTTATGGAAAAAGAGCTTGAGAATTTCATTATTAATAATTGGAAAAACACACTAGGAGATAAATATGATTTGATATATGAAGAAGGAGAACTTATTAGCCAACAATATAAAACTGGTGTGGGAACTATAGATATTTTGGCAACAGATAAAAAGTCTGGAAGTTATGTAGTAATTGAACTCAAAAAAAATCAAACAACTGAATCAACAGCTGGTCAAATAGGAAAATATCTCACTTGGATAAAAGAAGAAAAAAAAGATGAAAATGTAAAAGGAATAGTAATTGCTGGAAAATCAAATAATAATCTTAAGTATGCTCTAGCAGCAATCTCAAATACAGAATTTTATAGCTATAACATTAATTTTAATCTTCAAGAAATAGCTCTTCCTAAAAATGAAGATAATGAAAATTCAAAACTAGAAAAAATGCTGTTACAAGGAGAAGATAAAAATCAAGAATTCAAGTCTACATGGCGATATGATGAACACCAAAACAAGATAAGTAAAACTGAATTAATTAATGCAAAACTTAAAACTATAGCTGCTTTTTTGAATACAAATGATGGAGGAATCTTATTTATTGGTGTAAGCGATTCAGGACAACCAGTTGGTGTGAATCTAGAAAAAGAACAATTAAAAAACTTTGATAAACTTTCAATCGATATTAATCAAACTATTCATGAAGCATTTAAAGGATCAGAATATTATGACACTAAACTAGTTAAAATTGATTCTTTTCTTATGAATGATAAAAGAATCATTAGAATTTCAGTTGATTCAAGTAAGAATCTTATAGGAGTTATCTTAAAAAACGAAAAAGAAGAGAGATTTTTTGAGCGTATTGGTCCCACAACAAAAGAAATTCCTCCTAAACAATTAATTCAAAAAGCAAAAAATGAAATTTGAGTTGATTCAGAATCACCAAATTTTATCAATCATGAAATCATTTCTATTTCTTACTCTATTATCTTTGTCCTTGAATACTTCATCAGTCCAATACATTTCACCAGAAAAAAACAACCAAGATAATTGATCTTCACAAATTTGATTATTTAATTCAAAATTTGGGAAAAAATTTAGGAATAAATCATATGGAATTTCATTCTCTGATCCTTTTTTAAACAATGCATAATTAAAATTTCCTTTTGCAAAAACTATCGAAGGGATTTTAAAAATACGATTACAATGATCACAAAAATAAATAAATACGTTGAATGTATCTGTATAACTTGATAAACCCCAATCTATTTTCATCAACATAGGTTCTTCTGGGTCAGAGTTAGTTCTATCAAAAACATCTAGGGGTTTTTCTAGTAACTGGCCAATACCTCCCTTAAAATAATTTACTCCAAAATAAGTATTAAGATAACCAGCCCAAGGGACTCTACATTTTTCTAAATAAAAATCTAAATCTTTTTTTCCTAAGAAAAAATCATCAGTGATTTTCTGTAATGCAATTAAAGAAGGTAACTCGAAAAGATCATCAATCATTTCTTTTTCTTCAAAAGATTTTGAATAAGTTTTTACAGAAATTAATTTCATAATAATTCTAAATTATCAGAAAATATTCAAATTTAGGAAATTCTTACCAATTTCCTGATAATTATTTTCTTATCATTTTTCTTATCATTTTAGGATAGTGGTTAGTTAACCCTTACAACCAACCATAGACAACCCAATGAGATTGATTTGAGAAGTTAAGTTTGGATTCACTATTCTGATAAAGTAGAGGTCGGATGTTCGAGTCATCCTCAGCCCACCATTGATTTTAAGTTCAAATTGACCTCTTTCTCTATTTTCCATTAATGATAATTTATTTACTGACTAGATCTATAAGATCATCATATAACTTCCAATTATACTCAACTTAATCATAGTCATGCTTATGTACTATTGAAAAATGGTATGATTAAAATAATCAAAAACGGAAAGGTACATCACATGCATAAAAATAAATTATTCACTTTATTAATTCTTTTAGTAACTTTAATGCTATTCACTGGATGCGGTAACTCTGATGAGTTAGAACTAAATTCAGAAGATGGTGGTATTTTAACTTCAAGAATTAAAAATGAAGAATCTATTTATGCTATTTCAGACTTTGAAACAGCAGGATTAAAAAAACCTAAATCTTTAAAGGCAGATGCAGTAGATAAAAAAACTGGAGAAGCAATTACTCCTGAAGCAACAGAAGTTCATCTAGGGTTTTTTAAAAGTTCTTTAGGACCTAAAGATATAGAAGTTAGGTTTTACAAATCTCATTCTGACGCAATAACTTATGGAGTACCTTCTGCAGAAGAAACAATTACTAAAGTAGTAGCTTTTACTAATGCCTTAATAGAAACAAAAAGCGCTGAGTCAGCTACTTCTACATCTGGATATGGAGCATATATAGTTACTGGAAACACTATCATGATTTGTCAGGGGCAAATTGAAGTTTGTGATGAACTTCTAGCAAAATTAAAATAAATTATGAACATAAGTGAGATTGCACAGATAATTACAGGAATAGCTACTTTACTTGTTGCTATAGCTTTACTTTGGCAATTAATGCTTCAAAGAAAAAGTCTCAAAATATCTCATCAAGATGCTGAAAGGGATTTATCCCTAAGATCTTGGCAAATGATGATAGATGAATTTTATCTTGTAATTAAAAACAATGATTTTAGAAAAATATACGATAAGAGACACAAAGGATTAAAATCTTTAACATCTGAAGAAGCATCAGCTCTTGAGAATTTTTTCTTCGTATCTTTAGGAAGAATTAATACAGATTACAGGTTAGGAAGAGTAGGGAAAGAAGAATATTATTACAGATTACATTTTGAAAGAATAATGGATTCTAAAGCAGGGATTGAATACTATAAATCTACTGGAAGAGATCTATTCAATAACACTCCTAAAGAATACAGAAAAGAACATTTAGAGTTTCTCCAAGGACTTGGAGATAAAATTTATGAAGAAATTACGGGGAAAAAATTCACCAAATAAAGATTTCTATCGCTTATAGTTTTTATTCCTAATCCCTTACAACCAACCATAGACAAACAAATGAGATTGATTTGAGAAGTTAAGTTTGGATTCACTATTCTAATAAAGTAGAGGTAGGATGTTCTAGGTCATCCTCAGTCACCATTCAAATTATTTTAATTTGAACTTTGATCAAATTCATATGCAACAACTGGCTCATCACCAACAACCCAAAGATTATGACCTGGTTCTATTACGTATGCTTGGCCGGGGAGAATATCAAATTCACTTCCATCTTTATGTTTTGCATGATACTTTCCGCTAATAACTAAGCCTATAGGTCTGTTTTCGCACCATTCTGTTCCAATCATTTCTGACATATGTTCTTTCCAGTTCCACCCTGGTTGAATTGTAACTTTTACAGCACTTACTCCGTTTAAATTTACTTTCTGAATTGATATTTTTTCAAATTCAATATTTTCATCAGCATTATTAAAATCACCTAGTGATGCGCCATTCATATGTCCTCCTTAAATATGGTTAATTATCAATACCTTTTAATAATACTTACATCTTATCTAATTCAGATATTTATGTGGAGAGTAGGGGGTTAATATTTTCTCCATTTTTAATATTTATATATAATTTGGAAATAATGATTTTAATAAAAAAATTAATACTACTTTCCTCAATTTTTATATTTTTAATTCCTTTAGAAAGAACTGCTGCTGATGGGTTCCCATACAAACCTGAAGGAAAGCTTATCATGTCGGTTTACAATCGAGATCAAGAGCAATTTGATTTAGTATGGATGAATCCAGACGGAACAGGAAATCCAATTTTAATCACTCAAACTCCTTTTTGTGATGAAATAGAGCCAACATTTTCACCTGATGGAAAAAAAGATGCATATTCTTCAAATAGTAATGGAGTAGGAGGTTATAATGAAGGATTTTACAGAATTTT
>CAYNPP010000121.1:4736-5024 GCA_964399095.1 uncultured bacterium
ATTAAAGGCCAAATTGCTATTAATGCAAAAACCACGCAAAAAAGAATACCAAAACTTCTGTTGGAACTCATTTTCTCCATTAGATACTTGATATATTAATGGAGAAAATTTTTCAAACTGATTTAAATGGCGATATGGGGATATATATGAAATACCAAGAAGCACCTATGCTACCTGCAATAAAGATTCGAGATAAAAAAGGTGTAAATGAGATAGAGCCAACATGGAATAAAAAAGGGGCAAATACTGGTAAATTTAGAGACCAATATCTCTATAGCTGGATTGAAC
>CAYNPP010000122.1:0-5022 GCA_964399095.1 uncultured bacterium
ATGAAGCACGCTCGCTGGTTGATCGCGTGCGAAATGGAAATCCGAGACCCGAGGACTTGACAGGTGGAACGTTCACTATTTCCAACCTAGGAATGTATCCAATAGAGCACTTCACAGCGGTTATCAATTCACCGCAATCGGCCATCCTGGCGACAGGGGCTATCAAGGAACGACCAGTGGTACGAGACGGGCAGGTGGTTATTTCGAGAACCATGATGGTGACCTTATCTTGTGACCACCGGGTCTTGGATGGCGCGACTGGTGCGGATTTTCTGACCGAACTGAAGGAATTGTTAGAAAATCCGGTCGGTCTGATGGTCTAAGGAAATGACATGGAAAAGTATGACCTAGTTGTGATCGGATCTGGTACTGGCGGCTATGTTTCAGCAATTCGTGCCAGTCAGCTTGGCTTGCGCACTGCCGAGGTCGAGAAAGAGACTCCGGGAGGAGTATGTCTCAATTGGGGATGCATTCCATCCAAAGACATTTTTACTGCGGCGGAATTGTACGAAGACGTAAAACGGTCGGAGCATTTCGGAATCAAAGTGACGGGGTTGTCCGTCGACTATGCACAGGTTATTGCACGCTCCCGCGACATTGCTGCACGGCTGGCTAAAGGAGTGGAATATCTCCTGCGAAAAAATAACATCGCGCTTCTCCGAGGTACGGCATGTTTGGGTAAGGACGACAAAGTTCAGATTGAGATGTCCCAGAGAGAGTTTGAGAACGTACAGGGTGACCGGATTCTTTTGGCTACGGGCTCTCGTGAACGTACGTTACCGGGCCTGGACATTGATGGAGAGCAAGTAGTCACGAGCTATGAAGCCTTGACCGATACTGAGATTCCGGAATCCATCGTTATCGTTGGTGGAGGTGCGATCGGGGTAGAATTTGCGTATGTGTACAACACCTTCGGTAGTCGGGTAACCGTAGTCGAGATGGAAGGACAGTTGTTGCCGGGTGTGGACAAAGAAGTCTCACAGGAACTGGAGCGTTCTTTTAAGAGTAAAGGGATCGAGATTCTGACGAATGCGAAGTTCCAAAGTCTGAAGAAATTTTCAGGTAGAGTTGAGCTCGTTTTGGAGAGTGAGTCAGGTACACAACAGCGTATCGCCAACAAAGTGTTTGTCGCAGTTGGCCGGACTCCTGTGACTGATGAGATCGGACTCGAAGAAGCGGGTGTCGTGCTGGAGCGAGGATACATAAAAGTAGACGAGAAGATGCAAACTTCTCGTGAGTCTGTTTATGCGATCGGCGACGTGACAGGACCACCTTTGCTAGCGCATGCGGCGACTGATGAGGGCATTGCAGCGGTAGAATTTATGACAGGGAACCGAGAGAAGCCACTCGACGCCACTCGGATACCCGCTTGCATATATTGTCAGCCACAGGTCGCCGTCTTCGGGGCAACGGAAGAGCAGGCGCGTTTGAGTGGTACAGAGGTCAACGTCGGCAGATACCCATTTAAGGCTTTAGGAAAGGCGCTCGCCTCGGGTCACGAAGAAGGTATGGTTAAGTTAGTGGTGGATAAGGATTACGGTGAGGTTCTGGGGTGCCATATTATTGGAAAGGGAGCTACCGATCTTATTGCCGAAATCGGCCTGGCCCGGACACTCGAGGCTACAACGAGCGAGCTTATGGAAACGGTACACGCTCATCCGACCTTGTCCGAGGCCATTATGGAAGCGGCCCTCGATGCCGAGGGTAGAGGGATTAACCAATAGGCTTGCGGAGACCGTAGCGCACTAAGTACGAGGTATGAACTTAACCTGTGCCGAATTAGGAACCGTGGATTACCTAGACGCGTTAGCGATGCAGCAGGCGCTCGCCAAGTCGCGGCAACACAACCAGGTTCCTGATACAGTTATGCTGCTAGAGCACCCTTCCGTGTTTACTATCGGAAGGGGGGGCGACGAAAAATATGTGCTGGACCCTGGAATTGCACCGCTCTATCGGGTTGCGAGAGGTGGGGAAGTGACATACCACGGCCCAGGACAACTTGTGGTATACCCCATCATCAATTTGGTAAAACAAGGTCGAGACGTACATCGCTATCTCCGGGCACTAGAAAGTGTCGTCCTGAAAGTTTTGGGGGAGTGGGGAATCATTGCCTCCCGTAGAGAACGGTTTACGGGAGTATGGGTTAACGGTAAGAAAATAGCGTCTATTGGCGTAGGTGTACGTCGTTGGGTGACGTTGCATGGGTTTTCCTTGAATGTAGACCCGAATTTGGATTATTTCTCCGCGATAGTACCCTGCGGCATCGCCGGCGTGAAAATGACGTCCATGAGAGAATGTCTGCAGATGGAGGTCTCTCATGGAGCTGTTCGAAAATCCATCATACAAAATTTTGCGCAAATTTTTGGACATAGAGAAATCATATGGAGAGAGAAGATAACTATTCCCCCGATGGCAGAATAGTCAGACGGCGGCACCCCGGTTGGATTAAGGCGCGCATGCCGGCGGGCCCGGTGTACAATAAGACGAAATCGATAGTGGAGACGCTAGCGCTTAATACGGTCTGTCAAGAAGCCCAGTGTCCGAACATTGGTGAATGTTGGGGACATGGAACTGCTACGTTCATGTTGATGGGCGACACGTGTACCCGGAACTGCCGGTATTGTGCCGTTAAACACGGCCGCTTCTCGGAGTTGGATGCGGGTGAACCGACGCGAGTTGCTGATGCTGTAAGAAGAATGAATTTATCTCATGCTGTGATAACATCGGTAAATAGAGATGACCTCTCTGACGGTGGGGCCGCTCATTTTGTAAAGACGGTTGAGGCAATTAAGGAGCTTGTCCCGAGTTGTTCAATCGAGGTGCTCACACCTGATTTTCAGGGAGATGAAGGTGCGATAGATGCGGTGGCTCGAGCGGGAATTGATGTCTTCAATCATAATACGGAGAGCGTGCCGCGACTGTACAAAAAAGTGCGTCCAGGCGCCAAGTACGAAAGGACTTTGCGGGTCCTGGAGCGCGTAAAAGAAGTCCGGCGTGGCCTCCGGACGAAAACGGGTATCATGTTAGGCTTGGGAGAACGCTACGACGAGTTGCTAAGCGTATTTGGTGACCTGAGAGCGATAGGGTGCGATATCTTGACATTGGGACAATATCTACAGCCATCTAAGGAACAGTTGGCGGTGGAGAGATATGTGCATCCCGACGAATTCAGAACGTTGCGCGAAGATGCGCTGAGAATAGGCTTCCGTTACGTGGAATCGGGCCCACTCGTGCGAAGCTCTTACCATGCGTGGAGACATGTTCTGTGACGAAACAAGTTCGCACGGAGAGCCCCCTATACAGAAATAACAAGACCGAAAATGGGAAGACGGTTGGAGTAGGTTTTGGGAACAGGAGATCGTGGTGGAAATCCCTCGAAAGGTAAAAATCGTAGAATTGACGGCAAGAGATGGACTGGAAGGATATAGAAAATTCATTCCCGTCGATTTTCGAGTTGAATTGGTAGAAAAACTGAGCGCGGCCGGGTTTCCGGCGGTCGAAGTGGGTGAGTTTGTGAGTCCGAAGGTCATACCGGCGATGCAGGGGTCTGACGAAGTGGCAAGGAAAATCACGCGGACGGATGGTGTTGAATATAGTGCGCTGGTTCCAAATCTGCGCGGCTTTAATGACGCAGTGGCGTCCGGCGTCCGGATTATTACGATCTTTGGCGCAGCGACGGAGAAATTTAGCCAGGCGAACATCAACTGTACCATTGCCGAGAGCTTTGCGAGGTTTGACGCTGTGGTGGAGGAGGCCGTGTCTAAACAGGTTCGGGTACGGGGCGCAGTATCTTGCGTGGCCGGGTGTCCCTACGAAGGTCCCGTATCCCCGGTAGCCGTCGCGAAACTCGTAAAGAAATATTACGACATGGGTTGTTATGAAATTGCTTTAGGCGATAGCATTGGGGTAGGTACTCCTAAGACCATCAAGGTACTTATAGAGGCATGTCTACAACAAGGGGTGCCCCTTGGTGCGCTGAGCGCCCATTTTCACAATACATGTGGAATGGCGCTTGCGAATTGTTACGCCGCGTTAGAGATGGGGGTTTCGACATTTGAGAGCGCCTGTGGTGGGCTAGGTGGCTGTCCGAATGCACCAGGTGCGACGGGAAATCTTTCCTCTGAAGAGCTAGTTTATATGCTTGACGGCTTAGGAGTGGAAACTGGTGTAGATTTGTCAAAAGCCGTAGATGTAGGAGCATGGGTTACAGACAAGCTAGGCCACCGGCTCGATTCCAAAGTAACGGAAGCTATGACCAACCAGGATATGACCTACTTTGACCATGTCGGTCCTGAAAGGCGGTTTGCGACTTGACGGCGTTGTCCATAATGGGCGTGAAAAATTGTAGGGCGTCGCCAATGTATACGCCCTGCGGAGGCGACAAGAAACGAACCGCTTCTAATCGATGTATGGAATGACGTGTTCCGCAAATTCACCTATCTCTTTTGCTCCTCCCGCAATTGAAACTTGGCTGACACCCAGCGATTTCATTGTTTGCACTCTTTCCTGAAGTTCGGTGGCGGTTCCGGTTAGAGTTGTCTCCTTGATCATTTTTTCGGTAACGAGTGGAGCGTGTTCTGGTTTGAACTCTTCGCAGTATCCGCTGTAAAGTTCTAAGTGGCGTGTTTCAATTGGTGCAGTGGGTTGCCGGTAGGCATACTTAAAGGCCATTAGGTCGTCTCGAATATCTCCTGGTAGTTGGAAAGGGTCTTTGACTGATAATGCGAAGATATTACATTCGGATGTCACCAATGGTCCTACTATTTGTTGTAGTGCCGCCAGGTCCTCATCGGGCTTTCGCAAATGAAAAGCAGTGACCACCGTAACATAAATGTCATTTAGCGTTCTTCCGGATCGTTCCGCCCCACGCCCAATATGGTCTAGGGTGTATTTGAGAAGACTGTCACCCACGGTGCCGAACAATATTACACCGTCACCAATTTCACCGGCAAGTTCGAGTGTCCTCGGGCCACTGCCCGCCACGTGTATTGGAATATGGTTCTTAAGATTTACAAATTCACT
>CAYNPP010000123.1:0-4963 GCA_964399095.1 uncultured bacterium
ACGGCCACCATCAAATCTTGATAAACAGTAACAAATAGAACAATAATAAAAACTAGAAGGTCTGTTATGGGAAGTTTTCTTATAACTGGGAGAATGCGATAATCCAAAATATCTATACCCACCTTAAACAAAATAGCTGCCAGGCAAGCAGCTGGAATAGCAGCCACTAGAAATCCCAATCCCAAAATAATTGCTAGTAATGTGAGCCCATGCACAATAGAGGCCAAAGGTGTCTTCCCTCCAAATTTAATATTGGCAACTGTACGCATAGTTGCTGTCGCAGTTGTTACTCCACCAATAAGCCCCGCTGCCATATTAGCCATTCCCTGCCCAAAAGTTTCTCTGTCGCTGCTATGGTTAGTTCCTGTCATATTATCTGCTACCTTGCAACTTAGTAAACTATCTAAAACTGCTAGACCCGCAAGAGCCAGTGCCGGAAAAATAAATTCGCCGAATCGAGCAAGATCCGGAATATAAAAGGAGAATATTTTGGCATCTGCTGCAGCATCCATTTTATCACCAATATAAGGAATATCTAAGCTCATAGAATGAGCAATCCCTGTTCCTACGACTAAGGCAACTAAGGGGGAAGGGATATTCCTTAATAATTTAGTTTTTTTAACTAGTGGAGGCCACAGAAACAGTATAGATAAAGAGGGTATAGCAACATACAGAGCCTCTACATTAATATTTTGGAAGGTATAACCAAAGCTTTTGAATACTTCGTGTATATTTTTTTTAGTTTCTAAACCTACAAAGCTATTGATTTGAGTAAGAATAACAATTGCACCTATGCCACACATAAATCCTGCTATGGCAGAGTAGGGGATATAATGAATAAATCGAGAAATTTTTAGCATGGAAATGGCCAATAAAATCAAGCCGCTCAAAAATATGATAGAAAATGCAGCAACTAAATCAGGTTCATTTGTAGTTCCAATTACAAAGAATCCCATAAAAGTAGCAATTTGTGCAGCTTTAGGTGCGGTGGGCCCACTTATTCCTACCATGCAACCACCAAACAGCCCGCCTATTAATCCACCTGCAATTGCTCCCCAGACACCTGCTATGGGTCCTAATTGTGAGATTTCTCCAAAAGCAAGCGCAAGAGGCAAAGCGATAACAGCAACGGTGATTCCTGCTAGAGAATCACCCATGATATTGGTGTGGAGCTTTTTGATATTATGCCAAGGATTTATTTCTTTGAGGCTGCTTTTTATGAAATCAATTAAATATTTTTTCATATACTAATTTACAAAACAGATAAGCCTCTTTAAAAGAGGCTTTCTAATTTATTGTTAAGGTAACAGGGTTTGAAATAGCACCACTGCTCCTAAAGCAGGATATTTAGTTTAAAATTATATTTACGAGCTGCACTATATCTAGAATGTCAACAGCGCCATCTGAGTTAATGTCTACTGAGTCATTGTATCCGTTACTTAAAATCAAGTTAATAGTTAAAATAATATCCTGGATGTTTACTACTAAATCTCCATTAATATCTCCTGTTACAGACTCTGAGCATTCTATATTTACAAAATATTGAGATGAACTTTGAGGCGTTAGGAGTAAACTCTCACAGGATTCTTGATTTCCTAAAACTTGATATTTTAACCAATTCAAAGCGTACTCTTGAACTTCTCCATATGGATACGCTGCAAAACCATGGCCACTACCTGCACCTTCAAACATAATCTTATCAGTAGTTAAAGGCATATTTGTATATATGTCTTGACCTAACATCCCCTCATAGTCAGGTAATTCATTAACTTCAACTTCTCCTGCGAATATTAATGAGGGGACACTGTGATTGACAAGCTCAGGGACTAAACAGATGCAGTATGTTACTCCATCAAAATTTTCACCTGGGCACAAATCACAATCGTCAAACAACACAGTAGGGTTCAATGAAATAATTGCTTTAAGCGAACTGTCCATCATGGCTGCATTTTGGCAGGCACCTCCACCCATAGAATAGCCGCCTACTGAAAAATTATCGACATCAATCATCTCAAAAATAGGTGAGTTATTTCTACTATTTTCTTGGATAATTGTCTCAATTCCATCAAGTAGTCCCTCTGCTCTTAGAGAATGATCATCATTTATTTCATCATTTGGCCCAATTGTCATTGCAATAAAACCGTAGGAAGCAAAAAACTCAGCCCAAGAGGACATCGAGGCTCCATTTCCCCCCCAACCTGGAGTAAACACTATGCTTTTATATGGAGAGGTGGCATTAATTGGATAATATAAAACACCGTCTCTATAATCTGGTCCATTTCTAAGACCCTGTGATTCTGTTATAGTTGCATATTCATAGGGCCCATCAGCATTGTCACCATCTCCACCTCCAGTCCCTCCACCAATCTCTTGGCACAGTCCAGTTTCTTCATTCCACTCACAGTAGTCAGGCCAGTCAAGACATTCAGAGTAATTGAGCTCATAACACTCAGCATAAATAACACTGAATAAAATTAGATTTAAAATAAATATTATATTTTTCATGATTAAAATTTATTGCATATCTGAGTCTCTATAAAAACAATTTTACAAAACGTTACAAATGAAAGCTATTAACAATAAATGCGGCTGTTACCATTCATTTAAATTCATTTGATTCCAAATAAATGGAATGATATCCTCTGCATAAAAATCAAATGGTCCTACAGGGAAGACATGTGAATTAGATGGCTGAGCCACTAGAACCGCTACATTCCCAGAATTAATGACTGATTCATAAAATGGGATGACATCATCTTCCCATGATAAACCCGTAACAGAATCAAAATCCTCTGAATGCATAATTAGGCAACTTGCATCATCTTCATCAAAATTTAACAACTCCAAATTAGATAAAATTGCTCCAGTTGTGACCGATGTTGATACCCTAGAAGAAATATCTGAGTAATCACTAATATTCTCTTCTCCTAGTAAATTTGTATAATCATTTTCAATTGCATTTATTAATGAGATAAAGCCTCCCGCAGATTTTCCAATAGTAACTATTCTATCATTATCTATATTAAATATAGAGCTTTGAGTTTTTAAATATCTAATAGCATTCATCGCATCTTCAACAGCATCATTGATTGCTCGCATCTGGTTTGTCGTGGATTCATCCATATAATATGATGGGGTTAGTCTATAGTTTATAGTACAGGCTATATATCCAAGGGTTGCATAATCCTTTGTAGTCTGCCATAGACCCTCTTTGCTCCCGCCATGGAAACCTCCCCCATGAATTAACATTACCATAGGAAGTTGGCTGTCTTCTGGGTTTGGTGGTAGGGCAATATCCAGCTCTAATAATATTGTATCAAGCAACTGATCTTCTTGCTGATTTTCACTAGAAGAGTACTGTAGCCCATTCATATTTGGTCTTTCTGAATATACTATATCATAAAGCAATGTAAGTTCATCCTCTTGATATTGTTGGCTCACAAATAACCCTGAATCAGGAATGTCCCCTTGATTTATTATTGTATCAACTAGCAGCACAATATCTAAAACATCTAAATTACTATCCTCATTAATATCTGCTGCAGAGTACTCAAGCTCATCTGTGGGTTCGCCTAATATAAATGAAACTAGCAGCACCACGTCCAATATATTTATTTCTCCATCAAAATTAATATCACCTAGATTTATTTGATTATCATTGGCACAATTCTCTTCACATTCTTCTATGCTATCAAAAAATAAATCTGAATAATCTATACCATCAATTGTCCAATTACATCCGGATATATAGCTACATTCATCACCTAGCAAGCCAACCCCTAAAACCATTGCACACGCGCCAAAATCAATACCAGAAAAGTCAAAACAATTTGGGATTTCTTCAACAAATGTTAGTGTGACCGGACCGATACTACCTTCAAGAAAGTGATAAAAACTTAGACAAGATATACCACTATCACTTATAGTGTGAGATGGAGGACTTACCGTGCAAGTTCCGGTATACCCAGATGCTGGTTCTGTGGTTATGTTCCAAGTATGAGTTGCAGTAAAATCAGACTGGCCTTCAGCACACTCATAGGAAAAACTACCCCCGAGATCATCATCAATATAATTGCACTGAGTTGTATCACCCACAACCTCATATAGATTATTTATATTGTGATGATATGCAACAGTTGTAGCTGCGTTAATTGATGCAAAAAAAAATGTTATTGCGATGATATATTTCATAAATATGATATACAATAAAAGCCTCTATAAAAGAGGCTTTCTAATTGTTATTTAGTAGAAGAAAAAAATAATTTAAAATTAAATTAATATGAGGTATCTACCACCAACTATAACCCCAGAATCTCTTTTTTCTTTTTATCAAATTCTTTTTGGGTAATTACTCCCTCATCAAGAAGATTCTTTAATTTTTTAAGTTCATCTGCAGATAAACTTTTATCTTCTGTTTGGGAATTAGAACTAGAATTTTCAGTATTATCTAAATCTAATAGAGCTTTATTGATTTCTTCCACAATTTCATCGGCTTTCTCCTTTATTGGAGTTTCTAATCCAATAGTAGGGGTACCTCCTGAATCTACTTGAACACAATATTTATCTTTAAGTAATAGGCAAAATAATCCTACAACAATCATGGAGATACCAATCAAAGGCGGAGCTCCTAAATATATAAACAAACCTCCACATAAAACGCTAAAAGCAAAAATAATTTTACCCATAGTTCCATCTGGGCGTTTGATGCTCCTTACTGCAGCAATGTACTTTTTCATTACTCATTGCGAAATCCTTTTTATTCACAATCAATTTAAAAAAAATAATAATAAAAGCAAATCCCAAATTAGAAAGCCTCTTATATAGAGGATTTTTTATTTTATAGATTTATTTAAATTATCCCTTACCAAGCAATGAAAGTAAACAAAATATTAAAACAGCTATTGTTTTAAGTGAATTTAATGAAGAAATATCGAACAACTTACTTAAGGGAACAGTTAATTGT
>CAYNPP010000124.1:0-4962 GCA_964399095.1 uncultured bacterium
AGCAGAGGCCACCATAGGGAACTTCCCACCAGGAACATAGGAACCCACTCGGTTCATCGGGATATGCCGGTGTCCAAGGATCACTCCTGGAAGAGTTTCCTCTTCCACGTCCTTCATTGAGTTTCGTTGAATTTGAGCAAAGTTGCGAATTTGATCCTGTGCAAAGCGGATGTCATCTAAAGTGCTGCTGCTTAAGCGGTTGATACAGGCCTGGATGGTTTCTTTTGATAGCTTGAATTCAACCGGTTCCCACTGATCGAATCGCTTCGAAAGCTCACGAACCGCCGTGTCCCCGCGAGATTCAATGTCTGCAAGTAGTTTCTCGACGGTTTCCCGAACCTGCTGCTGAGCCTGGTCTTTGTCCTGATTGGAGATTGCCTTTTTAAACCATGTTGCCATGTGATACTTTCTTGAATGATGTTGGTGTTTTATGGTTTAATTGTAGATCATGCAAATGGATTTGCATCCAAAGTGATATTTCATCGATGGCATGATATTCCCGGATGACTTTACCTTCCTGAAGTTCAGCATGGGTCATCGCCATGATGACTGTCGGAGCTCCATTGGGTTTGCCAAAAAAACCTTCTCCCTGGTGGTGGGCCGAATAGGACCATCGCAATGCGATTCGTGAGTTTTTGCCCTCCTCTTCATTAAGGATCCAGTGATGGAGTCGGAATTTGCCCTTGGGAAAAGAGGCCAGGTAACCGGTTAAAAAATCGGTCAGTTGTGAACGTCCGTTGAATGTTTTTCCTCCCGGAGCGAATACTTCACAGGCCCGGTCATGGGCTTGGTCCAGGATTCTGAGTTCTGAGGTTTCCCAGATGGTCGTATAGGTTTCAATCAGTTCTTTCACGATTCCTGAAGCCAAACCCGAATCGGGAGGTCCTGACCAGCGTTCAACCAAGTCCTCAACAGATAAAAAAGCTTGGCCGCTTTTCTTCAAATCCTGAGCCAGCTTGAGACTGAATTCCTTTGGGTCAAGTCCGATCTGTTTCACGATGGCAGACTGGTCCCGGACCATCCACTCATCGATCACCTGATTTTCCCTGCAGATGCAGTCGGCAATGATGCGGGTTCGGATTTTAGCTCCTGTAGGAGGACCAAAAAAACCCTCACCCTGATGGGTCATGGTGGAGAGGATCCGGTGTGATGAGTAAAATGTGCCCGGTATGTCCTCAGATCCGATCACGTCTTCACCGAGCAGTTGCCGGTCCGGAAACATCTGCAGCGTTTGTAGGGTGAAGCGGACCACATCTTCGACATGAAAAGTGATGCTCGAAGGAGTTTTGACCGGAGCATGTTCCGCATAATAATCACGGATGCGATCGACCCCCCGTTCTTCCCAGATTCGGTGGGTGATCTTGATTATGTAATCTTTGAGGTTGGTGAATTCAGAATCGAAACCTTGCATGATTTATTTTAAGAATGTTTCAGCCTTTCACCGCTCCAGCGGTCAACCCGCTGACAATATAACGTTGGAAGAACATCACGAGAATGAAAAGAGGGACAGAAGCAGAGACAACAGCTGCAACGGCAAACATGATATTGCCTTCGGTATATGTTGTTCCAAGGAATGCTGCGATTTGTGGTACCATGGTACGATTCCCCTCGGACAGCAACATTGAGGTCACTGCGAAATCGTTATAGGCCAATAGGAAACTGAATAGTCCTGTCGTGATTACCCCAGGCCTCATCACAGGGATGATGATATGGCGGAAGGCCTGGAACTGCGTACAACCATCTACCTTGGCACTTTCATCAAGTTCCTTAGGGATGTTCTGGAAAAAAGAATGAAGCATCCACAAGGTGAAAGGCTGGTTGATCGCTACCAGAACAACGATCGTTGTGGTAAGAAAACCCCATACATTCCATTCAAAGAACGGCAGCATATATCCTGCAACAAGTGTGATGGGGGGCATGGCGCGGAAAATTAGCGCTGTGATCAGCAAAAAGAAGGTGTAACGGTATCCTGACCTTGACAGAGCATAACCGCCAAGAGTTCCTATCGTTAGTGATGTCAGAACGACAAAAAAGCATACAATGAATGTGTTGATGACATTGCCAAAGAACCCCTCCTCAACCCAGGCACCGTAATATCCTTCACCGGTGAAAGGGCTTCCGTGTGTTTCCTCGGTAAGGGTGCCGCTTATAGCGTTGGTCCATTCAGCGATCGAAAAGAAATCAAGTTCAACCTTGAAGGACCCCCAGAAGGTCCAAAGGAATGGGAACGCGGCTAGAACCAACCAAATGCCAAGAAAGGATATAAGTGCGGTCCTTAGGGTAACCGGCATTCTTTGTGCGTGTGGTGCCATATCAGGTTTTCACTTTAAAATCCCGCCAGGTGCGGATCAAAACTGGAGCCAGTAGGATGGCAACTCCAATGATGGTTATAACAGAGGTCGCCGCTGCAGAACTGAGCTGCCTTGTTTCTCCTCCAAGGTCATTAAATATTGCCCAACTCAATGAAGTCGCATGAGCTCCGGCATTGAATCCGACGATTGGTTCAAAGACACGGAAATTATCCATTAGTTGAATCAGTGCCACAAATGTAACAAGCGGCATCAAGTAAGGGATGATGACATAGCGTAATCGTTGAAGGCGATTCGCACCGTCAATCTGTGCTGCTTCCATCTGGTCCTGTGGAATGGTTTGAAGCCCTGCATAGAAGATTACAAAAGCAAAAGGGGCAGCGTGCCAGACACCATAGACAATAAGTGATATCCACATCAGCCCAGTTGAAGCCTTGAGAGAAAGGTTCGGATCACCAGCTATGAACTGCAGGAGACTGCCAAGAATGCCACGGCTGTCGATCATCCAAAACAGAACCAGCGCCCCTATGAGCGGGGTAATCACGAACGGCAGCAATGAGAAAAAGATAACGATACCTTTCAGACGCTCGTAAATGGCATTCACAGACAATGCGATTAGCAAACCCATGACGATCACTAGCGGTGTGACAACAAAAGTAAACACCATGGTAAATGACATCGCTCGGTAAAATGGCAGGTTGTGCAGCGACTCAAAAAAACCCGTTAAACTCGAACGGTTGGCCCAGGAAGTTGCGACTTCACCAATGGCCAGATGCGCTCTATCGACATAGATCCCGATACCAACAAATCGACCAAGAGGCTGTTCAGCCCGCAGTGCCGCGGTAGCTTCCTGGTCAATGGTGGTTTCTTCAACACATTTGAAGGGAGTACAGGTCTCAACGGTCAGCAATACTGCTTCATGTGGTGTAAACATTGACTGCAACACCACGGAAAGGATGGGCAGAGCAATGAAGAGGAGCATTGTCAGCCCTGTCGGAAGGAAGAACCAGAAAAAGGTACTGTGTTTCATGCGTTCATACCGAACAAAACCTGAAAAGGGCGGAGAGGGAGCCCTCTCCGCAGGAATTTCTTACAAGAACCCCTTTTCTTTTGCGGCTGCAGTATATGCCGCTTCGACGTCCGCCAGTGCCTGCTCAGCGCTTTCCTTGCCCTGCATAAAGTCGGCAAGTTCTTTGCCAAGTGCAGTATGAAGTAGGCCCATGTAAGGCAGCATTGGATAAGGAATAGTGTTAGCCTCTGCAGCAGCAAAGACTCCAACAGCAGCTGGGGTAGGCTTGTAGCCATCAATCAGCCAGACAGCCTGCCTCGCCACCTCATTATCTGAAAGAATTTCAGGACGGATAGCGTGGGTCATCGCAATAAAGGTGGCTTCGGCCTCTTCATCAGAGATGTTTTTAGCAACCGTCCAGCCATCCCACCATAGAGTCGAAGCAGGGGTCGAACCACCACCGACTGTCATGGGTCCAGCAATCGAAAAACCATCGACAACTTCCTGGGGCACACCATCAACAGTTACTAATGTGGCCGCGCGAGAACCCCACATGTTCATGAGAGCAACATTGCCCGCACGAAACTCTGCGTTGGTTGCGTTACTGTCATGGGTCAAGAAGTCTGGGTTCATATACCCTGAAAGCTTTTTCATCATGTTGAGCGCCTTCAAACCTGCATCGGAGTTGACGTTGGCTTTTGCTGAACCGGATTTGAAGTGGCTGCCTCCCATGCCAAGGAACATGTTGTTAAATTCCTGGGCGAGATTCCAGCCCGCCGCATAAGCACCACCAACAGGGTTTTTCATGATACCTTTGTCTCGGATCATTTTGGCAGCGGCCAACATGCTCTCATAGGTCTTCGGTGGCTCGACTCCAATCTTTTTCAGTACGTCAGCACGATAGACGAGATGCTGTGCGTTTGCCATGAAGGCAACTGCCATAACTTTGCCGTTGATTGTTACCAGTTGGTTCTTCTTCAGATGACCGCCGTGCTTGGCAACAAGATCATCGAGCGGGCGGATAACGTTCTCATTCATCAGTGCAACGATTGAACTGTTTGCAATGATTGCTGAGGTGTATTCGGCAGGATTACCCTGCATTCCAGGAACATTGATCTTTTGATGGTCTGCGGTAAGGTTTGTCGACACTATCGCGCCGTTACATTCCTTAGCACCCGCTCCAATGGACTGAATGGCAGGAAATTCATTGCCCACGATCGATACGCGAGCCCCGATGTTACAAGCCATGGCAGTGGTTCCTGCCAGGATGGTCATGACACCAGCAATTGTCAGGTTTTTGACAAACATTTTGTCTCCTTCTTTCTTCAATTTATGAATACGTCTATTGCACACGTATCCTCGGTTTAACCCCAAACCAGAATTAGCCTGGGAATATATATAGCTGCATTAGGCTTGGATAATGACTCAAGCCATTTGCATGGGAGTCATTTCCGCTCCCTTGTTTCCTTATCAGGATTAAAGGAGAAATTATTTTGAATACGTATTCAAAATTGGCAAGATATTTATTGTAAAAACTGGTTTCTTCCTGTAATTTTTTCGTTTCTTGGAAGAATGAACGTTGAATGATTATGGAAAAGAGGTGGAAGATGAAAGGATCAAGGCCGGAGCAGGGCATACTGACGA
>CAYNPP010000125.1:0-4950 GCA_964399095.1 uncultured bacterium
CTAAATTCGGTTAAGTTCCAACCTTCTATCTCATTGTGAATTAATTCTGGGAGATTATTACAAAATGCAATCCATTTTGAGTTTTCTGCTATTTGAGCTTGAAATCTTGAGGCAATCGAATTTGTACTACCCTCTGTGCCATAAACAGCTACTATCCCACCGGAAATCTCATTGGCTATTTTCTCCGCAAATTGATTTTTTTGACAACTTTCTTTAATAAAAACTTCTAATTGATTAACAGAATTAATGAGCATTTCGACCACATTATCATTAACAAGTTTTAGCTTATTGAATAAAACAAGTAATGTGGTCAATGAGTAGCCTAGCGCAGCTCTTGGTTGATATCCACTAGGCATTAATAAATATTTTATATTGTTCTTCTTTGATATATTCATTAGCTCACCACCAGTTGTTATAGAGACTATCATTTTTGTTGCAGATATAGCCTGTTTAGCTATAGATAGCGTTTCTTCAGTATTTCCAGAATATGAACTGAGTATTACAAGTGTTTCTGTTGTAATCCAGTTTGGCAGAGAGTAATCTCTGACAACAGTTATTGGAACTTTTATATCATCTTTAACAATATTTGCTACAATATCTCCACTTATTGCTGAGCCACCCATCCCTGCTATCACAATATGATTAATATTAGAATATAGTTTAATGTCAAAATCTATGCTAGATAGGTTTATATATTGATCTTTTATTTGGGTTGGAAAACTGCTGATCATATCAAACATATTCATACTATTTTTTTCTCCGAGTTATTAAATCACTAAAATACTGGAGCATTTCAGAATTTCCATTTAACGTAGATAAAATATCATTTGCTATCTTTATTTTATTTGAAATAAATGAATTTGCTTTATCTCTTACACCAAGAATCTCAACAAATTTTCTAAGTTCTTTTAAATAAGCAACCTTATCTTCAGGAAATTTTGTCATAATGGACTCAAGCCTATTAATATCATCCTTATCCTCGATTGATGCCCATAGAAATGTTTTTTTCTTTAGGAGAATATCACTTTCCAAGCTCTTATTCATTGTATCCTTTTCAGAAAATAATTCTAATATATCATCTTGAACCTGGTAGGCCATACCAAGACTTTCACCAAAGATTTTAAGTTTTTCACATTCTTTATCTGATAAATTTGAAACCATGCCACCTATCTGAGATGATAGTCCAATCATGTAGGCAGTTTTTAGATATATCATATTCTCATATTCTTTTAGATTGACATAAGGTTTCTTCTCAAACTCAATGTCATATGCCTGCCCCTCACAAACAGCTAAAAGGCCCTTAACATAGGTATTTAATATTAATGCGCTATTGCCATAGTTTGCATTTGTAAGTAATCTCATTGACACTGCAAGCATTGCATCTCCGGCTAATATTGCTGTGTTTTCATCCCATTTACTGTGTACAGTTTCAATGCCATGCCTAACAAGATCTTTGTCCATTATATCATCATGAATTAACGTAAAATTATGTAAGATTTCCATTGCCAGTGCCGCAGGGATAGAGGTCTCTTCTGGAACAGAATTCATATCACAGATTATTAGGGTTAGAATGGGTCTTAATCTCTTCCCTTTCCCATTTAGAACATGGTTTATTGGATGATTTAGTGATTCTGGACCTGACGAATAAACCTTTTTCAAATTTGAATTGATTGTATCCCTGTATTTCTCAATCTGTTCCTTAAAATTATTCATCATAAGAAACTCCAAGTGATATTAATTTATCAATGACCATACTCTTATAAGAATCTAGCTTTTTATCTGATGATGCCTCTACTCTACAAACAATAACGGGCTGAGTGTTTGAACACCTAATTAATGCCCAACCATTCTCTAGCTTTAATCTAATTCCATCTATATCCGAATACTCGAATTTATTGGAAAAATAATCAAATGCTTCATTCATTATATTTATTTTTTCATTGTCATTAACGCAGTTTAATCTAATTTCTGGCGTGGAATAGTATATTGGAATATTTTCTAAGTATGAACTCATGGGTCTATCAAATTTTGATAAGATTTCTAGTAATCTCAATCCTACATATACTGCATCATCGTATCCAAAATAATCATCTGAAAAGAAGATATGTCCACTCATTTCACCGCCGAGTTTAGCGTTTTCATTTTTCATTTTATCCTTTATTAAAGAGTGTCCAGTTTTCCACATGACTGGATTTCCTTTGCAAGATAGAATCATATCCTCTAGAGCTTTAGAGCACTTCACATCATAAACAACAGAGTCTCCCTCTTTAATTACATGTGGTAGAAATAATGCAATTAAAATATCAGATCTGATGATTGTGCCTTTTTCATCAATTACAACTATTCTATCTGCATCTCCATCAAAAGCAATACCCACATCACAATTATTCGTAGTCACAAAACTCTGTAAGTCTGATAAATTTGAGTCTACCGTTGGATCCGGATGATGGTTAGGAAAAGTTCCATCAATGTCGCAAAAGAGCTCATGCACATCCAAATTAAATTTTTTGTATAGTAACGGTGCTATTATGCAGCCAGCTGCATTTCCACAATCAATGGCAACTTTAATTTTACTTTTAATATTAATCTTACTTTGAATCATATTAATATAAAATTCAGAGATATCAATTGATTCGTATGTCCCTATTTGATCAATGAAATCTTTTTCAATTATCATATTATATAGCATTTGAATTTTATCACCGTAGAATGGCTTTTTATCGTATGTCATTTTAAAACCATTATACTCTGATGGATTATGGCTACCCGTAATCTGAATTGCTGCATCAAGGTTTAGATGATCAATATACATAGAAAAATAATTCATTGGAGTTGGGAGTGTACCAATATCTAGAACCTCTATCCCAGAATCCTTAAGGCCATCTATAAGCTTATTTTTTAATGTGAGTGTACTTGGCCTAACATCTCCACTGACAGAGACTCTCTTTCTATTTTGACGGATTAAATATGTACCAAAAGCTCTTCCAATATTATAGGATAAGTCATCATTTATCTCGGAACCAACAATCCCTCTGATATCATATGCTCTAAAAATTTCCTTTGATATTCTATTCATATAATAAACCTAGAACTGCTTCAGAATTCGAACCCGTAACAGATGGCATACTACTTGGAATATTCTTTACTTTTGCAACGCCTAACACAGATATTAATAATGCCTCTTTAATGGATTCATCTATCCCATAAGAAGAGATAGAATTGCAGAATTCTATTTTTTCATTAAGCTCTTTCATAATAATGGGGTGTGATGTCCCACCACCACTATAAATTAATTCAAAGTTATTTATATTAATAAATTTTTTAATATTAAATAGTATACTATCAATCGTGAATTGAACGATAGTCCTTAAAATATCTTCTTTTGTTAAATGATTATTATTAGATATTATTTTCTTAAGTAATTCATACCCAAATTCAGAGATGTCCGTTGATTTAGGTGGAGTCATTTTGACATATTGATGACACATCAAATCATTAAGTAGTTCCTCACAAACATTTCCATTCTTTGAATACTTAGAATCCTTATCAATTAAATCATTAAATAAAATTTCAACAGATTTATCTACTAGGCTCATCCCTGGACCTGTATCGAAACCTGAAACTAAATGTTTCTCGCAGCTACTTGGTAAGTAAGTAATATTTGAAATTCCTCCAATATTTAAAGTAATTATATTCTTTTTATTTTCTGAGAACAATAAATAATCTAAGAAGGGCATCAAGGGAGCGCCATTTCCTCCTAACTCAATATCCTTCTTTCTAAAATTATATGCTATCGGTATTTTGTACTCATTAAATAATATTGAGGCATCTAGAAATTGCTTAGACATAACCTTATCTATATGCCTAACGGTATGCCCATGGCAAGAAATTAAATCAAACTTTGAAATGTCATAATTGAATTGATTAATCTTATCAACGAATATCCTTGTTACTTTTTTTTCTTCAGTTCCTTTATTGTTATTAGAATTTCTTGTTGAAAGTAGAAATGCTTTTTCTTCCGTCGTATAGTCTATAGTTTGAAATTTATTTATTTTCCAATTAAAGTTATAATTTTCATCAAGTTCTATCTGCGCATCACAACAATCTAATCCATCGCAGGACGTCCCAGACATCAATCCTAGCACATTAATCATTTATCATGCTCATTTATTACTTTTCGTAGAGAACCATCATTTGAATCTAATAATTTGCAAGATTCTATATATGAAATATCTAAAATTTGCATTGCAATGGCATTCTTTACATGTCCATTCGATTTATCAAGTAATTTAGTAGCCTCTTTTTTGCCAATGCCTGTTATTGAAGATACTATGCTAATTCCTCTTTCTAATAGCTTTTGGTTCATTACTTTAAGGTCAACCATATAATTGCCATAGGTTTTATTTAATTTTATCATTGTAGTTGTGGTAATCATATTTAATATTATCTTTGTAGCTGTTCCACCTTTTAATCTAGTGGATCCAGATATGATTTCAGGACCAACCAACACTCTTACAATACAATTGATATAATTAATATCATTTAGATTGTTGAATGTTATCAAAGCTGTTGAAGATCCCTGTGATTTTGATTCCTTAAGAAATTCTAAAACAAATGGAGCTATACCGCTGCAGGATATTCCAATAACAGTGTCACTCTTACTGATAGAGTTATGTTTAACTATATTTGAAACTTTGGTGATATCATCCTCAGCTCCTTCTATAGATTTCCATAATGCCTCTTTACCCCCAGCAATAATTCCCTGTACTCTATCCCTTGAAACACCAAATGTAGGATAACATTCAGATGCATCTAAAACTCCTAATCTTCCAGATGTACCTGCACCTACATAAAATAACCTACCATTATTTTTCAATGAATTAACTGTTAGTTTTACAACATCTTCAAATGATTCTATTGAGTTACTAATTCCAACAAGAATTGATATGG
>CAYNPP010000126.1:0-4888 GCA_964399095.1 uncultured bacterium
GCCGAAAATTCCGAATTGCTGGCTCTAAAGATAAACAATGCCGTGCTTGTAAAACTGGAACCAGCGGGGCTCGCGTACTGGGTTGAACAACAAGAACAAACCAAGGAAGCGATACTTCGCTTCCTGCTAGAGAGCTAGCTTTGTAAGTCGGGGGGGGGGAGTATGGCAACCGAGGAAATTACGAAGGCTGGGCAAGCGCGAAAGCTACGCAGTTGGATGCTGGGATTACATGCAACCCATATTCTAGATGTGGGAGGACGCGTCGGGTATATTAGAGTGATCCATGAACTCGGGGGAACTTGCTCCGCTGATGACCTGGCGAAAACCTTGGGGCTAGACGAGTGGAGAACAAAAGTTTGGTGCCAGGCCGCATGCGCCGTTGGTATATTGCAGGCTGCTGATAAGTCTCGGTTCTCCTTCGCGGCGTTCATGGGGGATTTGTTACGGGATGGATCAGCGGACTTGTTGGCTTCTCATGTCCTTGCGAGTTTGTCACGCGATTTCCCGTCGTACCCAAGGGCTTTCGCAACCGGAGAGATGAAGACGTTCGCGGAACACGATGAAGACTTTTTTCTACATCAGGGAAAAATCTCCTCTTTGCGCGCTCCGTTGATTGTAAAAGCAGCGCGAATGATACCGGGTCTGAAAGAGCGGCTTGCGGACGGTGGACAGGTCATGGACGGTGGGTCGGGATGCGGAAGTTTGGTTTTGAAATTTGCCCAAGAATTTCCAGAATGCCAGGTGACGGGCGTGGAGCCACTTCCATATTTTGCGGAGTCCTCACGTGAAAGAGTCATCGAGAAGGGCATCAGTGAAAGAATCCGTGTCCACAATATAGCGGCGCAGAATATGCAGTTCGAAAATCAATTCGATTTGGTTACGTTGGTACAAGTGTTTCATGAGCTCCCGAACGATCAGAAGGGAGCTATTCTGAAACGGTGTTGGCATGCGCTGAGGCCAGGCGGCAAATTGATGCTTGTGGATAGGTGCGCACCAGAAAAGGCCGCCGACTTACACGATCGGCGCTTTACGATGAGTATTCTTGAACAGTGGTTCGAGGTCACCTGGGGAAATATAGTTAACACGCGGACGGAGATCGCTGATATGTTGCCGGCCGCCGGGTTTGCCGTGGAAGAAGACAGTGCGGAAGTAGTACCAACGTATTGGACCTTCGTTGCTGCAAGCCTGCCCGCAGGGTAGGAGGAAGGGTCGAGATGAATCGCACTGGCCTAGTACTTTACCATGGCATTCAGACAGGTCCTGAACTGAAACAGTATGGACGTATCGCAGAGGCATGTGGCTACGAATCGCTGTGGGTCACTGAACGATATTTTCATGAGGAAATATTTTCCCTGCTAGGTTATCTTGGTGCCGCGACGGAAACGATAAGGTTAGGGGTTGGCGTGACGAATCCCTATTCCCGTCATCCAGCCTTGTTGGCAATGGCGGCTGCAACCTTAGATAGAATCACCGACGGCCGTTTTATAATGGGATTGGGACGTAGCGAACGCGACGTAATCCAAGGTCGTATGGGCATGCCCTACGGAGACGCTCCGGCCGTAATGTCTGAAGCAGTTTCTCTACTGAAAGCACTCCTGGGCGGAAAGAAAGTTTCTCGCTCGGAGGGTAATTTTAAGATTCGCGATACTCGATTGGCCACACTACCCGTTCAGAGTGATTTGCCTATTTACCTGGCGGCAATTGGCAACAAAGGATTGGACCTGGCGGGAGCGATCGCGGATGGTGTAGTCCTGAACGCGTATGTTCCACCGGCGTTCGTCGAATATGCCTTATCTAGAAGTCGAATGGCGGCGGGGAGGGCCGGACGAGTACCAAAGGGCATTTATATCGCTTGCATGGTTGGTATTCGTCTGACGAATGACCCCGGTTCCATGATGCCTACCCTGAAGAAACGTATTGTTCGATTACTGAGCGAGCCTTATGTTGGCGAAATACTATTGGAAAAGGGCGGGTTCGATTATTCAGTACTACCTGCGATTCGGCGGTCGTTTGCGAAGGATGACGGCGACTCCGGCAAAGGGCTAATTACGGACGAAATGGTAGAATCTTTTTACGTCATCGGCGACGAACGAAAATGTAAAGCTCGCGTGGAAGCATACCGGCGCGCCGGTGTGGATGTTCCACTCATTCTCCCCAGGTTAGAAGATTATGAGAGGGTGGCCAACGCACTGCGACCATAGCTATCCGTCGAGAGGATGACAGCACCGGCGTTTAAACGATACCTGTGCCAGCTCAAAGTCCGCCAAAGCGCAATTGTCCACGGCCGAGTAGCCCGGGGCGGCAGGGTCCTATATAACTGTGATCCGAACATCAGAAAACCGAAGTGTTGCAGGTAGAAGGAGCCCGTTATGAAGTTGGCAATTGGTATTGGTTACTCGGGTGGCAAGGTCGAACTACCGTTGGACATGATTTTGAGGGCTGAACAACTAGGATATGACTCTTTGTGGAGCGCTGAGGCGTATGGCTCCGACGCGGTTACACCATTAGCCTACTTGGCGGCGCAGACATCGAGAATAAAACTAGGGACAGGAATCTTACAGATACCAGCGCGCACACCTGCAATGTGTGCGATGACGATGTCGACTCTGGATGCGTTGTCCGGAGGAAGAGTTATTGTTGGTTTGGGAATGTCCGGACCCCAAGTGATAGAAGGATGGCACGGTATGCCCTATAGCAGGCCGGCGGCACGGATCAGTGAGTATGTCGAAATACTGCATAAGATTTGGGACCGCGAAGAACCTGTTTCGTTGAATGGAAAGGTGTATCAAATGCCTTATCAAGGAGAGGACGCCACAGGCCTAGGAAAGCCGCTAAAGTCGATTCTCCATTCGCGACGCTTGCCGGTTTATCTGGCCACAATGAAACCTCTCAGCATCCGAATCACCGCAGCGCTTGCTGATGGGTGGCTTCCGAATTGGTATTCTCCATACCGTATGGACATGTTCAAAACGGACTTGGAGAAGGGGTTTTCGAAGGCTGGAAATGGCAAATCACTGGAGAATTTCGATATTATGGCTGGTTGTACAGTGGTGATCGGAGATGACATCAAGGCTTGTTTGGCCCAATTAAAACCGACGCTAGCCCTCTATATTGGTGGAATGGGTGCCAAAGGTAAGAATTTTCACAACGAAATGGTATCGAAGTATGGGTACGCTGAGGTCGCCTCGGAAATTCAGGCAGGGACCCGGGGTTAGTCGGGCGACCATCGCGCGTCTGGCGGCAATTCCCCCACACGGCGAGTACCATAGAGGAGTAAAGAAATGAGCAAAGTTATTTCGGCTGCTGACACCTACGCGAGGAAGAGAGTGTCGGTGTTAGATAGCGAAATGGCGTACGTGGACGTCGGTACTGGAGACCCCGTCGTATTTTTGCATGGGAATCCGACATCGTCTTACCTGTGGCGCAATGTAATCGCAGAGGTTGAGCCCGACTGGCGGTGTCTGGCCCCCGATCTAATAGGGATGGGCGACTCCGGCAAGAACCCGTCCGGCTCCTATCGGTTCGTGGACCATGCCAAGTACCTTGACGCATGGTTCGCGAAGGTTGGTCTCGACAAGGAAAAAAACTTGACGTTAGTCATACACGATTGGGGCTCTGCCCTGGGCTTTCGCTGGGCACAGAACCACCGGGAACAGATTAGAGGCCTTGTTTATATGGAGGCCATAGTCTGTGCGATGACTTGGGAAACCTTTCCCGACGCGGCGCGCAAAGTGTTTCAGGGGTTCCGATCGCCGGCAGGAGAAGGGATGGTCCTTGAGAATAACGTTTTTGTGGAGAGGGTATTGCCGGGTAGTGTCGTGCGCGAGTTGTCCGAATCGGAGATGGCTATATATCGAAAGCCCTTTGTCGAAGCAGGAGAGTCACGGCGTCCGACGCTGACATGGCCGCGTGAAATCCCCATAGAGGGAGAGCCTGCCGACGTTGTTGACATAGTTGAAGCGTATGGGTCATGGCTCTCCGAAAGCCAAGTAGCCAAATTGTTTATTAACGCTGATCCTGGGGCTTTACTTACTGGCGCCCAACGCGAGTACTGCCGCGCTTGGCCAAATCAACAGGAAGTGACGGTGAATGGCACACACTTTATCCAAGAGGATTCTCCGCAAGAAATAGGTGGTGCGATCGTACAATTTTTGAAAAACATATAAAGGGTTCGAGAGATTCCGGAGGTAGATGTGATGATTTACACTGCATTGAAACTTGAAAAAAGGGATCATATAGCGAAAATTACGCTTGATCGTCCGGACTCGGCGAACGCGCTCAACATCGATCTCGCGCGGGATCTAATGCACGCGTCTCTCGAATGTGATGAGGACACTTCGGTGCGTGCCGTGGTCATGACCGGCAATGGACGCATGTTCTGTGCCGGCGGCGATCTCAAGAGTTTCGCCGCTCAGGGGGATAAGTTATCGGCTCACCTGAAAGAGGTGACGACTTATTTTCATGGGGCCGTGTCCCGCTTTGCCCGGATGGATGCACCATTGATAGGTGCGGTGAATGGCACGGCGGCGGGTGCCGGAATGAGTATTGCTTGTTCGTGCGATATCGTTTTTGCTGCAGAATCCGCGAAGTTCACTATGGCCTATACTCGCGCCGGACTTACTCCCGACGGTTCGTCCACGTTTTTTTTGCCACGCATAGTGGGTATGAAACGCGCGCTCGATCTCGCGATTACAAACCGTACTCTGACTTCTCAGGAGGCCGAGGAGTGGGGAATTGTCAGTCGGGTGATTCCGGATGCTGATCTTGTCGGTGAGGCGGAGAATCTCGCGCTTGAATTGGCCGCTGGAGCAACGGGTGCCTTCGGCGGTGCCAAGCGGCTACTTCGCTGCGGTTGGACGGAAACTCTTGAAACGCAAATGGAGAATGA
>CAYNPP010000127.1:0-1603 GCA_964399095.1 uncultured bacterium
ATAATCATCCACCCCATCAAAGCTGAGGGAATATTCCCCATTGTCCGGGTACCCACTACAGCTACCATCGTCTGCAGTTGCATCTGGATTGTAGTTATCAGCATAAGGGTCGGTGCACCCATATATTGTACTTTCATAACATCCAATATCCAAGGCACCCATATTAGCTCCATTCATACCCGTTCCAACACAGGGTGAATTTTCACTCAGAGTGTAATCCCCGTTTTCTGGATCACAGAAATTCGGGTCAACATTGATGTTTCCAATACCATCCCAACCACCCTCTATATCTGAATATGTAACAGTTGCACCACCACTACCACCTTCAGTATCAATTGAAGAACCACCATCATTATTCCAGATAATACAATTTATCAAAGTTGGATCTGATCCATACCTAGTATTAAGTGCTGATCCTCCCCAATTATCGGCTATAGTTACATTTATTAAAATTGGATTAGACTCATCGTTACAGGCTATTCCTGCACCACGGTTACTAGAGCTATTGTTGGCATTGTTCGTTATTATTACATTTCTGATGATTGGGCTATTTTGGTTGTAACATAGAATTCCACCTCCAAACGCTCCAACACATATATTTTCAGTTATAATTAAATTCTCCAAAATTGGGCTAGAATATTCACTCAATAAACAAATACCTGCGCCCATATTACCAGGAGAGCCTCCTGCTGCTAGACCATTCTTAATTGTAAAACCTGAAATCAAAGTTGTGGTGTCAATATTACTGTAATTAATGAGAATCACTTTCCCGATATTATTTCCGTCAATAACGCATTCTTCTGCACCACTACCAATAAGACTTATGCCGTTTTTACTAGGCCAGGATATATTTTCAGTATAAGTCCCAGCTTCTACTGATACTAAGTCGCCTTCTTCTGCAGTATTTAGACCGTGTTGAATAGTAGCAAATGGGTTGTTATAACTTCCATCGTTTGAATCTGAACCTAAAGTGGACACAAACCAAGTATTACTACCACCGCCGCCTGATATCAACGAAAAGTTTGCATCGCTTTCGTCATATACTGTAGCATCAGAAACATATGAAATTCTTACCTTATAATTTGTTCCAGCATCATAACTTGAAGAAATAGTCCAAATGTAACTGCCGTCATCATCCGTGCTCTCCACAATGGTCTGATACAGACTGCCACCCTGGTAAAGTTCTATCTTCACGTTGCCGCGGCTAGTCTGTGATCCAGTTCTGTTTGATGTCCTTGCGCGATTGAATTCATTAGTTTGCTGATTCTGTTCCCTTTCTCCTCGTGCATTAATCATTGGTAGGTAGTGACTTCTACTACCAATGGTTGAGTGGGAAGTAGCCATTAATCCACCACTGGTCCAGAAGATGGTATGTGTAGAGCCCAGCTCCCACTCTTCACCGCCATTGGGACTGGTCATAGCTATAGTGAGCTGGGCAGTGGATGTAAGAGTAAAGGTGTTATTGCTATCATCATAGATACTGCCATCTGATACGGAAGAAATCCTTACCTTGTAATTGCTGCCTTCATCATAATTGTCTGGAATAGTCCAGCTGTAACTGCCGTCATCATCCGTGCTGCCTTCAATGATCTGGTATGCGCTG
>CAYNPP010000127.1:1703-4861 GCA_964399095.1 uncultured bacterium
CCACTTTTATATAGTTCGATCTTTATGTTACCGCTAACATCACTGCTTGTCCAGGTAATATCGTTGGTAGAGCCCAATTCCCATGTTTCACCACCATTGGGACTGGTCACAGCAATAATGGACTGGGAAGTGGATGTAAGAGTAAAGGTGTTATCGCTATCATCATAGACGTTCCCATCTGATACGGAAGAAATCCTTACATTATAATTGCTGCCTTCATCATAACTATCTGGTATGGTCCAGCTGTAACTGCCGTCATCATCCGTGCTGCCTTCAATAATCTGGTATGCGCTGCCACTTTTATATAGTTCGATCTTTATGTTACCGCTAACATCACTGCTTGTCCAGGAGATATCGTGGGTAGAACCCAGTTCCCATGTTTCACCCCCATTGGGACTTGCCACAGCTATAGTGGGCTGGGAAGTGGATGTAAGAGTAAAGCTGTTGTTGCTCTCATCAAAGGTCCCTGGGTCGGATACAAGTGCAACCCTAATCGTGTAGCTGCTTCCTTCAGAGATCGTATCAGCAATGGTCCAACTATAGCTGCCTGTACTGGCTGTTGCAGCTGACAGCAACTGATACGAAGCATTATTCATATAAAGGGTGATAGCCACGTTTTCCGATGGATGGGAAGTGGTCCAAGTAATCTCATGGGTTGTTCCAATCTGCCATGCTTCACCCCCATTGGGGCTGGTTAATTCAATTTCTACATTTTCTGCTGTAAAATCGTCTGCCGGGAATGTGGGGCTGGCAGTCTTTCCTGCTTCCACATTAACCGTCTGGGTTTGTGTATATAATATGATTCCGCCTACGTCCTTCAAGTCAATTTTTACAGTTTGTTCCCCTAAAGGAACTCCATCTATGGTTTGGGTCACTGTTTCGCCAGATGTAACGTTTACATTAACAGGCTCCACGCCAGAAATTGTAATAGTGATATTTGTTACATCACTTGAAAGGGCTCCAGTGATCCTATTATTTTGACCACTATTAGTATCTGTACCACTGGTCATTAATATTTCAATCTTAACTGAGCCGTATTTATCTCTATTGTCTTCACAAGTCAGGCTCAGCAAAAGAACAAGGAAGAGGAGAACAAACCGGTTAGATTGACTGAAAGTTTGTAACATACTTTTTAATTATGGAATATTAATTGATATTGAAACAGACCCGGTCTGCTGGGTCTCTTCTCCATCCTGGTTAAGCAAAAGCAATGCCCCCCCAAGAATTGCTATACCTCCACCGGCCATAATCATGTTCTTTTTGCTAAACAGTGAAGGACCGTTGTCTTGTTGTCCAGTTTTGTCAGCAACTGCGGTTCGTTTCAGACTGGTCTTAGAGCGAGTCAAGCCTGATTCCTTAATAGTTATTAGATCCATTCCTGGCTGGTAACCTTCCTTTTTAAAGACCAGATTGTAAGTTCCTGGATCAAAGTAAGTGGAAAGCGGAGTGACACCAATCTTCCTCCCACTAACAAAAACATTTACGCCAGATGGTTTACTTGTTACTTTTAGATTATTTTCAGGTTTTAAGGGTCTTTCTTTCTTTGTAAATGAAGAGAATTGACTCTTGCTTGAAGTTGTTTTTATAGCACCTGAGATCGGTGTATCTGTAGCCTGTTCAAATTCAAAACCATAGTTATATGCAATATAGATGGAGAGTTGTTGTCGCCGACCTTTTGTCTTTGCAAATGTCCCCAATAATTTAATTTCATTTATGATTACATTTGTTTTTTTAGATTCTTTGATCTCTGAATATCCGTCCCCTATCGATTCCGTTTCTTCTTTGATGTATTCTGACCTGATACTTGATAAGAATTCGTGGAATGATTCAATTCCAAATTCAGTATATTTTTCAGTAATGCTTTCATCTGCGCTAGCATAGCCTTCCCAGGGAAACACTTCAACGTAAGACTCATTAAACACGTGTGAATCATATTTTTGTTTTGCAATATTAAATTCCTGAATTGCACCAGTGAGAACTTTTTCTGTTTTGAAAAGATTAGCATCAGTATCAGTAATTTCTGGCTTTAATATTTTGATCTGGTTATTAATATCTTCTACTTTTTTCTTATTCCGATCGATTTTTCTATTCTCTTGATCAATAAGACGCTTGGATGTTCGGGCAAGTCTTTTTACCTGGCTCTCAGAATCTGCATTCTTAACCTTTGCATCATTTAGTATGCTTCTGGCCCTTCTTTTTTCATCATCAGGTAAACCGATTGCTAATCCCTGATTTACATCCTTTATTATTTCCACATCACAATTGATGTTTTTCATAGCACGTGTTAGTGTTAGATCAACATCTTTTTCCTGAAATGGATAAACAGTTACCATACCATATCTGTAACGATCAAACTTTACTTCCTGGGTTTTTGGGTCAATTCTATTTGCTAACACAAGTGTTAAATTTTCATTGGCCTTACCCTGCAGTAAAATATTAACCCGATCCTTAGATAATGTATTGTCGCTAACTACTGTTTCATTAATAATCTTGAGGCCACGTTGGCTCTCAATGGCCATACGAGCTATTTCATAACCCATTTTATCATCATAGCTGCCTACATTTTTTGCATCTTTTGGGAAATCCTGAACCCTTGCAATCATAACCTCATAAAATGGGATCTTGGTTAATTCATCTTCAACCCTGGCTTTTTCACCTTTAATGAGCTGGGTACTCATATTGGAACTACTATCTGCGTCAATAATTTTTTGTTCTAAGGAACTTAATTCAGAACTTCTAAGATTTAGATCATCATTAAGATCATTTACTTCAATAGACAAATCATTCTTATTATCAATAGCGCTATTCAGCTCACTTCTTAGAGTAATCTTTATGCTATTGAATTCCGTAATACGTGTATCATTTTCATCATTCATCGATTTCATAGCCTTTTCAAGCACTTCAGGAGCATAGGTCTTGAGACCAGGAATTTTCTCACTCATCAATGTCTCAATTTGTTGATTACTCATTCCCCTTACATTGATCCATTCTGAGCCAATTTCTTGTGAAAATGTCACTCTAGTAAATATGAGGTTTACTAAACAAATAAATAGGATTTTCTGGAAATATGGTTTCATATTATTGTGAAGTTCTTTTTTTATGTTGCAAGAAAAACAAATCTAATCAACCTTGTTCATTATCTTATTAAATAATTCCTC
>CAYNPP010000128.1:0-2314 GCA_964399095.1 uncultured bacterium
CCTTTGTGATTTACAGGTAGAAACGTGATTGTGATTTTTTTGCATTTACCAAGATTTACCCTATTGGGCACTTTAAACCCCAAGTCTCGAAATTATCAAAAATATCTTATCTTAATAAAGATTCTTGAATCCTGGAAGAAACCAATTTTCCAAACAATTTTTCAGTTATCAATTTTCTGCTCCAGATGATTTATCAATATGATTAATTCTATCTTCAATATACTCAATAAAAGATTTTCCCTTTAACTCAACTTTATTTAGTATTTTATTATTACTTTCACGAGCTTGAAGTAATTCATCAGCAATTTTCATGGATGCTAGAACTGCAATTTTCAACTGTTGCGAATTGGCATCTAGTCCCATAGCCTCAATTTGCTTCATTTTTGATTCTACATATTCAGCAACTTTGTTTATATAATCTTCCGTTCCATCAGTTTTTAAAGTATATTGCTGTCCATATATGTTCACAGTAATTAAATCATTTTTCATAAACAAATTCCTTATCTTTGAATAACATTAAACTTACTCTTCAAGTTATCAACAATTTTTTTAATTATCTTATCAATTTCATCATCTTTCAAGGTTCTTTTATTAGAACAAAATTTAAGCGATATTCCTAGACTATGGTCATTTTTAGAAATATCCTTCCCTTTATACATATCAAACAATGTAACAGACTCCAACAATTTTCCAGAAATGCCAGTAATTACTTTCTTTATATCTGAATATGAAATATTTATATTGGCTTGAATAGCTAAATCTCTTTCAATTGAAGGATAAGAAATTATTGAATTGTATTGAAAGGGAGTTTTATGATTCACTAACTCATTGATTTTGTCAATATTAAATTCAGCAATATATATATTTTTTTCTTTATTAAATACTTTAGATTTTATTTCATCATTTTTGATTATACGACCTATCTTTTGATTACAAGCTGAAATAGAAAAATTATTTCCCTTAAATACAAACTCTACATCTATACCTAGATAATCAAAGAAATATAGTATCTCTCCCTTAATTGAATAAATATCAAAATTCTCTAATTGTTTCCAATCTCTTAAACTTGAACAGTTCCAACAAATTCCAAGATAATTTTGCTGAGAGAAGGCATTTTTACCTTTAGATAATATCTTATTATGTATAGGACCAATTTCAAAAATCTTAAAATATTGATTTTGGTGGTTAATATTATATTCTGCAGCACTTACTAGGCCAGGAATAATAGAATTTCTAAGATACTTCATCTCAGCGCTCAAGGGGTTACTTATTAGTACATCATTTCCATTTGAGTACCATGAATTTTCTCTTTCGGAAATCAAGCTGTTGGAGTAATGCTCAGTGTATCCATTAGCAGATAAAAATTCACTAATCTTTTTTTGTAATTTATTATCATCTTTAGTTATAGTATGATAAGATGAAACGAAGTTTACATTAGAATTAATATTATCATATCCATAAACCCTTGCTATTTCCTCGTAAAGATCAACTGGTCTTTCTAAATCATTTCTAAAATAAGGGATAGAGCATTCATATAGGCCATCTACTTTCTTAGTACCTATTGATAAAGAATTAAGTATTTTAACAGCATTCTTACTACTAATATTTGTACCCAGAAGCATATTGCATCTATCAATATCAAAGGATATTTTTTTCTTTTCTTTTTTTGCTTTATATATCTCTATTAGTCCTGATAGAATATCACCACCCGCTTTATCCTGTATTAATGAGCACAGCATATCAAGAGATGTTACTAGACCCTCAATATCAGTACCCCTTTCAAATCTTTTTGATGCATCAGTACTTAAATCAATTTCTTTTGCACCTTTCCTTATCGCAATAGGATTAAAGTATGCACTCTCAATAACAATATCTGTAGTATTTGCATCTACAGATGAATGTTCTGCTCCTATAATACCTGCTATTGCTATAGGTTTTATATCATCACATATAATTAAATGATTTTTGTTAACCTCTCTTATTAATCCATCTAAACATATTATCTTTTGCTTTTTTTCTGATTTTTTGACAATTATTTTTGAATTATTTATCTTATTCAAATCAAATGTATGCATTGGGTGACCTCTGTCAAATAAAACATAGTTTGCAGCATCAACAATATTATTTATACTTTTTTGACCTATCGCTTCAAGTCTCTCTTTAAGCCATAGTGGAGATTCCTTTACTTTAACATTTTTTATTACTCTAGCAGAGTACCTGGGACATAAGATATTATCTTTAATTTCAACAGTAATATGATTATTTACATTATCGTTAATTTCTTTAAATTGATAATTATTATTTTTGATTTTTT
>CAYNPP010000128.1:2324-4852 GCA_964399095.1 uncultured bacterium
CCCTTGCTATACCTAAGTGACTAAAACAATCACCCCTATTAGGTGTTAAATCTATTTCAAAGATATCATCTTCAGCTTCCTTGATAATATCAATTAATTGCATCCCTACAACAAACTCAGGACCAAGAATCATTATTCCTTCATGATTATCACTAAGTCCAAGTTCTTTCTCTGAGCATACCATACCATTAGAAACAACACCTCTTATTTTAGTTTTCTTTATTTTATATTTTCCATTTTCTAATGTAGAACCTGGTACAGCTACAGGGACCAATATCCCCTCTGCAATATTTGGTGCACCGCATACTATTGATAATTGCTCTTTACCAATATCAATCTCACAATTCATTAAATGGTCTGTGTCTTTTATTTTTTTTGCAGAATTCACCTTACCTACTATAATGCCTTCAAAAGATGATGAAATGTCCTTTGAATAGCATTCTAGGCCTAGAGAGGTTAATTTGTCACACAGTTCTTTATTACTGTAGCTAATATCTATGTGATTATTCAGCCATTTACTAGTTATTATCATTTAAATTGCCTTAAAAATCTTATATCACCTTTGTAAAAATCTCTTATATCTTCAATGCCATACAATAGCATTGCTATTCTCTCTATCCCAACACCAAATGCATATCCAGAATAAGCATCAGCTTCATAGTTAACATTATTAAAAACTTCTGGGTCTACCATCCCACAGCCTAATATTTCAAGCCAACCAGTGCCTTTAGTAATACGCTTATCTGATTCGGAATCTAATCCCCAATACACATCCATTTCAGCGCTAGGTTCAGTAAAGGGAAAATAACTAGGTCTAAATCTTGTTTTTACATTATTACCAAACAGCTCCTTTGCAAAGTAATTAAGTACTGACTTTAAATCAGAAAATTGAACACCTTTGTCAACGTAGAGTCCTTCAATTTGATGAAAAAGGCAATAACTCCGTACACTAACATCTTCATTTCTATATACTCTTCCTGGAGCTATTATTCTAACAGGAGGTTTATTTTGAATCATATGGTGTATTTGGGAATTTGATGTATGTGTTCTCAAAACATATTCATCATCTATATAAAATGTATCTTGCATATCTCTTGCAGGATGATGCTTAGGGATATTTAAAGCTTCAAAGTTGAAAAAATCTGTATCGACCTCTGGGCCATATACTATAGAAAAACCAATACGCTGAAAAATATCTTCAATTTTTTTTATTGTTTTTGTTAATGGATGAATATTTCCTGTTTTTTTTATAGTTCCTGGAAGAGAATAATCAACATTACTACTATCTTTAGATTTAGTTGAACTTTGAAGTTTTGAAGACTTTATAGCTTCATCTATGAAAATTTTAAGTTTGTTGAGCTTTCCACCAATCTTTGGTCTATCTTCTGAATCCACTTTAGATAACTCAGAAAAAAGTGCTGAGATTACACCTTTTCGAGATAAATATTTATTTTTTAAATCAACTAGTTCTTCAATGGAAAGAACGCCAGATATCTCCTGATCAAACTGTTGCTTAATCGTTTTTATTTTGGTGGTTATATCCACCGTAACTAGTTAGTAAGACTATTAACTAAATCAGTAAATGAGTCTGGATTATGCACGGCCATAAGAGCCAAAGACTTTCTATTTATTTCAATATTATTTTCTTTTAATGAGCATATAAGTTGAGAATAGCTTATGCCGTTAGCTCGTGCAGCAGCATTTATTCTTATTATCCAGAGTCTTCTAAAATCTCTTTTCTTTACCTTCCTATCCCTATAAGAATATTGCAAAGCTTTTTGAACGGCATCTTTTGCCGTTCTATAGTTAGATTTACGTGTCCCAAAATAACCTTTTGCACTCTTAATTATTTTCTTATGTCTTTTTTTTCTTGGTACTGAACTATTTGCTCTAGGCATTATTTTCTCCTCCTATTGGATCATTGTCCTTGTTCTTTTCTCCATTGCTTTGCTTATGGTATTAGCCTTACGGAGACGCCTTTTCCGGTTTGGACTTTTCTTAGAAGATAAATGTCTATTTCCACATTTATTATGCTTTATATTGCCTGAACCTGTTTTTTTAAAACGCTTAGCAGCACTCTTTTTAGTTTTCATTTTAGGCATCTTATTTCCTTTCTATTACAACGGACTTAATACTACAGATATCCGTGTTCCTTCTTTTGAGGGTTCTTTATCAACTTTAGAAATTTGACTTAAACCATCTACAACTTCATCTAAAATTCTTCTTCCATCTTGTAATCTATGTAACTCCATACATCTAAAAATTACTGTAATTTTTAATTTATCACCATTTAATAAAAATTTCTGACCTTTTTTTAGCTTTGTTTCTAAATCATGAATGCCAATATTTGGTCTTACTCTGATTTCTTTAACATGTATAATGTGTTGTTTCTTTTTATTTAATTTTTTTTGTTTTTCTTTTTCATACTTATACTTACCGTAATCAAGTATCTTACAAACAGGTGGATCAGATTCTGCAGATATCTCTATAAGATCTAGACCTAGCCTTTGGGCGCTATCAATCGCATC
>CAYNPP010000129.1:0-467 GCA_964399095.1 uncultured bacterium
AATTAATCATATTGATAAATCATCTGGAGCAGAAAATTGATAACTGAAAAATTGCTTGGGAAATTGGTTTCGTCCAGAATTCAAGAATCTTTATTAATAAGAATAAAAAAATTAAATAAACGAGGTGTAGTTCCAGGATTAGCAGCAGTATTGATTGGTGATGATGCAGCCTCACATATATATGTTAGAAGTAAATCAAAATTTTTTAGTGATAATGATTGTTTCTCTAAAACATATATTTTATCAGAATCATGCACAGAAGAAGATCTATTAGATTTAATAGGTAAATTAAATATTGATAATAAATTTCATGGGATACTGATACAATTACCCCTTCCAAAGCATATTGATTCACAGAAAATTCTTCAGCACATAAGTCCAAAAAAGGACGTGGATGGATTTCCTCCCCTTAATATTGGTCTTTTGCTTGAGCGTAATCCAACCTGTATTCCATGGACTCCTAAGGG
>CAYNPP010000129.1:477-4849 GCA_964399095.1 uncultured bacterium
CCCCCCATATAACCCACGGGAAACCACCAATCGCATAAAGAGACAGACCAAAAAATCACATTGTTGTCTCAAAAATTTTCTATCGGGAACTCTACTGTTACAATGTGTCATACAGGGACTAGGGATATTAGTGTATATACAAAACAGGCAGATATCATAATTGCAGCTGTTGGTGTCCCAGAGATGATAAATTCAGATATGATTAAAGATGGGTGTTGCATTTTTGACGTTGGCATAAATAGAGTTGAGGATAAAAACTCTAAAAAAGGCTACAGGTTGGTTGGAGATGTTGATGCAAAAAGCGTTATGAATAAGGCAAAATATTTAACCCCAGTACCTGGAGGGGTTGGCCCAATGACTATAACAATGCTTTTGTTTAATACCATTAAATCAGCTGAAGATTCCATCATTTAAAAATATTAATAGATATCATAGCTAATTCATTGTCAGGAAAAACTCTAGTGTATTTTTCAATTTTAGATAAACCAGCCTCTTTAGCACACTCTAAAAAAACTTTATACTCTACAATATATTGGTCTGAGTATCCATGTGTAGCCTCATATGCTACAGATGGAGTTTTTGCAAAAGTATAATCATTGTGGGTATTTACTCCATGAAGCTCAAGAAGTAATAATCCATGCTTGTCTATATACTGACTCCAAGTTTTAAAATGTGAAACAAGGTCATATTTAACTTGACTTGAGTTAATAAAATTTCCTTTATGTGAAAATGCACATTTAGATATTTCTGTACCTATAAAGTGATAATTGTTTTGATTATTATATGTTCTATTGTGATCTAGAAAGGATCTAACGTGAAATAAATCAGATATATTAATATTAAATTGATACTGTAGAATATCTTTAAACTTTTGGGGATTACTTATATCTGCATGAACATAATAACATTGTAAATCATGTAATTCAAGATTTTTTCTTGTACTATCAAGAGCTTCCTTATTTAAATCTGCAGCTATAAATTTAAGGGGATATTTTTTTAAGTTTTTACCCCGCAATGTCTTCGTTTTAATTAAATGGTTTAAATGTTTAATGAACATTCCGTCACCACACCCCATATCTGCAATACCCAAAGGTTGCTGATTTAGAGGTGAATTAAAAATATCTATAACTAAATCATCAATTTTTTTAAAATATGTTGTATGTGACCCACCACTTCCCCATACATTCAATTTTCTATTAACATGAACTTCATTTTGATTCTTATTTCTCTTGTATAATAAATTATAATTACTGAAAATTATTTTGTTTAAATTAGAGAAAATAGGTTGATATGAGCCTGTGACTCCAAAAGAAGAAGATTTTTTAACAAGGTAATTAAATACACTATTTTTATCATTACATTTGTCAGATGATAGTATATCTTTTACAATATCTTTGTAAACAAATTCTTTATTGTTGTTATAGGAATTATAGAGAAGGATAGGATAAATAAATACTCCTTCAACTTGATACGCAAATCTAGTTAGTTTGTGATAGTGGAGTTCTGTTATATTGTCTTTTATACTATCTTGATAGTTCTTAAGTAATTCTATATATTCTGCTAAAGCATCTTCCGATAGATCATTTATAATAAATTTTTCTAGCTGATCAGAAATTATATCATAAAGGGATATAAATTTAGATTTCTCACAGATTTTTTTTCCGTATACAGTAGGTTTATAAATTATATTATTGTCATCATTTTCGTATTTTTTATTTAAAATTCCTACAGATGCTAAGGTGTTTAATGCAACATTAAGATATCCCTTGTTAGCAGACTTATCAAATGCAATGTTATCTAAAGAAATTTCTGAACATGATAGAATGTCATGATTGCAAAGTTCATGAAGAGTAGGAATCACCACAATGCCTTCAATATTTGCAAAAAGTCTATTAATAAGTTTATAATTATTCATATTAGCTTATCTTAATCTATGTTAAAACTGTATTTTTTTATGTATAAATAAATTAAATTTTGGAATGAAAACATTTGCAGAAATAATTTTTAGGTTATAATTCGATGCCACTAGTCCCAAAACATATTAGAAATTTAAAACCATACATTGCAGGTAAATCTAATAAAGAATTTTTAAGAGAATTTAGTAACATAAAACCAATCAAAATCGCTTCTAATGAAAATCCAAATGGGTGCTCTCCAAAATCAATTAATAGAGTAAATAATGTTTTATCTCATTGCAATAGATATCCAGACTCCTCTGGGTATGAACTCAGAAGTATTCTCGCAAAGAAATTTAATTTAAGTATTGAGAATGTTGTATTGGGCGCTGGAAGTGAAGGAATAATGTCAAATATCATGAGAACTTTTTTATCTCCCAATGATAAAATACTATCTTCAATGAATTCTTTTATAGGATTTAGGGTGCTTGCTGATGCTAGTGGATATGACACTACGTGGGTGCCGATGAAAAAATATCACTATGACCTTGATTCTATCGCAAAGGAAATTGATGATAATACAAAAATTGTATATTTAGCAAATCCAGATAATCCAACTGGGTCATATTTTTCAATAAAAGAATTTGATAATTTTATGAAGAGTGTACCCGATAGAACTCTAATAATCCTTGATGAAGCCTACTATGAATATGCTATGGATATTGATGATTATCCTGATTCTATGACATACCGATATGATAATGTGATTACATTAAGAACCTTTTCTAAGGTTTATGGCTTAGCAGGTTTTAGAGTAGGATATGGTTTTGCGCATAGCGATTTAATTAGCAACCTTCTAAAAGTCAAGCTTCCATTTGAGCCATCTACACTAGGACAAGAAGCTGCTTTAGGAGCCTTAGAGGATGATAATTTTCTATTACAATCTATTAATTCTAACCACTCTGAAAAGCTGAGGATGTATGATTTCTTTGACAGTAATAATGTTTTGTATATACCAAGTGCAGCTAATTTTATAACTATAATTCATAAAACTTCTGAAGATAATAAAGTATTTTGTGATTCCCTTCTTAGCCATGGTGTTATTGTAAGGAATTTAGTTGCTTTTGGATTGCCTAACTGTACACGAATTACAATAGGGAATAAAGATGAAAATGATTTTCTTTTAGATGTTACTAGGAAAGTTTTAGATAAAAAGTTGGTATAATATGTTACTTGATTTTAAATATTTAGAATTTTATGTTGGAAATGCTAAGCAAGCTGCACACTTCTATAAGTCAATCTTTGGTTTTAATATTTATGCATATAGTGGCCCTGAAACTGGTAACAGAGATTCTGTTTCATATGTTTTGAAAAATAATAAAATATTTTTTGTTATAACATCATCACTTAATAATAATAATTCTATATCTAGATGGGTAGATGTTCATGGTGATGGTGTTGTAGATATAGCTTTCTCTTCTGATAATGTAGCTAAAGATTATATTTATGCTATAAAAAATGGTGCGTTATCTCACTTTGATGTTCAAGAATTAAAAGATGAGATGGGTATTTATAGGCAAGCCTCTCTTAAGACTTATGGAGATACTATACATACAATAGTAGACTCCAGTGATTATAACGGACCTTGGAAGCCTGGTTTTATATCGGTCTCTAACCAAGATAGGAACTCCAATCTCATATGTATTGATCATGTAGTTGCAAATGTTGAAGATAATAAGATGAATGATTGGGTGGACTACTATGAAAAATCATTTTCTTTTAATGTATTTGCAGAATTTACAGAAAATGATATAGCAACAAAATATTCTTCCCTTCGAAGCAAGGTTGTAAAGTCAAAGAACAGTACAATAAAACTTCCTATAAATGAACCAGCAATAGGTTTAAAAAAATCACAGATTCAAGAATATATTGATGTTAATAATGGCCCTGGAGTTCAACATATAGCTATTTTAACTGATGATATTATATCTTCTATTACACAATTAAAATTAAGTGGAATAGAGTTTTTAGATGTTCCAGATAGTTATTATGATAATTTAGTAGATAGAGTTAATCATATAGATGAAGATATTGAAAAATTAAAAAAACTTAAGATACTTGTTGATAAAGATGAAGATGGTTACTTACTTCAGTTATTCACTAAGCCTCTACAGGATATTCCTACTCTTTTTATTGAAATCATTCAAAGAAAAGGATGTCAAGGTTTTGGTAAAGGGAATTTCAAGGCTCTTTTTGAATCAATAGAGAGAGAACAAGAAAAGAGAGGAAACTTATAATGTTTTATACTAAAAAAGGTTCGGTACCATCTAAACGACATACTGTATTTAAATCAGATAATGGTGATATGTACTATGAGGAGCATGTCAGTAGAGAGGGTTTTTCAAGTATATACTCTAATTTATATCATTTACTGATGCCAACAGAAATTTCTAGTGTAAATGAATTTGAACGATATA
>CAYNPP010000130.1:0-4839 GCA_964399095.1 uncultured bacterium
ATACGGGTGGGCCTTCAAAAGATATCATTTGGCCCATCACAAGTACTAAGATCTATCGCATGGTTTGACAATATAGATATAAAAAATCCATTAGCTCTCACAGAGGGGGTAAATTCATTTAGGGTAAAAAATTATTTTTCAGATTCATTTAACACCTGGTTTTGGATGATTGAAAGTGAAATGTCTAAATTCTCACTTGGAGGCAGAGGTGAATATTCAACAGAAGTCGCTGACATAGGACTTACACTGCATAGAGACGAGGATGATCAATTGCATACAGCCGGACAGTTTCCTATTTTACTTAACAATGCAAATACAAGGGTAGGAATAGACGCTAGATACGATGGATTTATTGGTCTTTGGAATGAGACTTCTATTATTGTTGAGGATAAATCTGATATCCACGTATGCGCAACCATTGGCCTAGACTACACCCTACCCTATCTCCAAGGAATTCATTTTTTATTTGAACATCTCAATTACAACAGAATTTCAACATCTATAGATAACCAAAATATTGCTTTATCATCCTTTATGGTGGGTTTTCCTATAGGAATTTTTAATAATATCATGTTCATAACAACAATGAATTGGGATGATGCTAAATTGAATCATTATATGAAATGGAGTCACACCCTCGATGACTTTGGTATAAATTTTATGGCATCAACAGGCTCAACCGACATGAATAATATTTTGCAAATCATGCTAACATTTAACCATTAGGAAAAGATTTATGAATGATACCAGTATAATAGCAACTACAAATCTAAGTAAAAAATTTCCAGTAGGTGGTGATTTTTTTACTGCTCTGGAAAATATTAATCTAACTTTCAGTAGAGGTGAATTTTCCGGCCTTGTTGGGCCATCAGGCTCAGGAAAAACTACCTTACTAAATATAATTGGAGGTCTCGACTCCCCTACAGAGGGAGATATTACTGTTTTAAATGAAAAACTGAATGAAAGTTCTCACAATAACAGGGCAAAAATCAGAAGAGAATCAATGGGGTTTATTTTTCAAAGTTATAACCTTTTACCTGTTTACACCGTCTTTGAAAATGTAGAGTTCCCCCTTATTTTAAATAAAGTTGAAACTTCAAAGCGTAAAGAAATGGTTGAAGAGGCAATAGACTGGGTTGGGTTATCTAATAAAATCAATTCTCGTCCATCTATGTTAAGCGGAGGAGAGTGCCAAAGAACTGCAATAGCAAGGGCCATTGTCCATCAGCCATCCATAGTCTTGGCTGACGAGCCAACAGCAAACCTGGATGCAAAAAACTCTCATGAAATAATGAAGATTATGGTAAAATTAAACACCGAGCTATCAACATCCTTTATATTTGCCACGCATGATGAGAAAATAATGAGCTACCTTAAGAGAATTATATACCTTGAGGATGGTATGATTATTAAGGACGAACTAAAATAAGTATGCTGTTTAATATTGCCATAAAAAATCTACTTGGCGCGGGGCTTAGAACGTGGCTCAATGTATTTGTTACTTCACTTTCACTGTTCATGATTATATTTTTTTCAGGCATGTACGATGGTATGCGTGCACACTCTCTAAATGTGACCATTAAAACTGAGTTCGCTGGTGGCTCTTACTGGCATCCGAACTATGATCCTACGGACCCAATGACATTCGAAGATTCTCATGGACCTATACCTGATAAACTCCAGAAGCTTATAAATGATAAAGAGGCATTTTCCGTGCTTGTCTCTCAGGCAACCATATACCCTGATGGAAGAATGATACCAGTTTTTATGAAAGGCATTTCGTCACAGTGTATAATAGATATGCCGACCTCATCCCTTTCACATAAAGATAGTTCTTTAATTCCCATTTTAATTGGAAAGGGTATGGCTGATTATGCTAAGCTTAGCATTGGAGATACATTTATAATAAGATGGCTTGATATCAACAAAACATACGACGCTGCAGAGGGTGTTGTTGTTGAGATAATGAACACAGAAAACTTCCAGATAGATAACGGACATATTTGGCTACCTTTAGACAGATTACAAGGAATGATGTCTGCACAGAACCATGCAACATATGTCACACACTCTTTAAACAACGAGTCGAGACAAGGTCTTACAGAAAAATGGGTATACAGAGACTTGTCTTATCTAACCAGAGATATGGAGGCACTTATAGAGGCAGATGAACCCAACGCTGCTATTATCTACGCTGTTATGCTTTGTTTAGCTGGGATGGGTATATTTAATGCACAGGTTCTTTCTATTTTCAAAAGAACAAAAGAAATTGGAACGCTACTTGCACTGGGTATGACACGAAATAAAGTAATAGCTCTTTTCACCCTTGAAGGTGCGCTGAATGCTTTGTTTGCTTCTTTATTAACTCTAATGCTGTTTGGACCTATACTCTGGTATTATGCAGTGTACGGCATCCCTCTGCCGTTAGATTACTCTGAAATAGGAATGATTATACCTAGCAGGCTGATACCAGTCTATTCAATAGCATTAATTATTAAATCTACACTCATTATATATTTAATTGTTTTAATTGTGAGCTACATTCCCTCTCGAAAAATTTCAAAAGTTGAAGCTACAGACGCCCTGAGGGGAAAAGTTAACATATGAAAAATTTTAAATCACTAATCGACCTAAATCTATATGTATTTATTATAAAGGGAGTCGTAAGAGATAGAAGTCGCAGCCTATTTCCAATTATTATTGTTGCTATTTTTGTCACTATCATAGTTTTCTTTAAAGGCTTTATGACTGGAATGATGGATGGAATGCTCAAAACAACAGCTGTTATATCAAGTGGCCATGTTAAAATAACTACAAATGGATTCAATGAAGACAGACAACTTCTTCCTAATGATTTAGCGCTTATAGAAATAGATTCTTTTATTGATAGATTAGATAAGGATTTTCCAGAGTTCTTTTGGGAGCCTCGTATAGTGTTCGCTGGATTATTGGATGTGCCTGATGATTTTGGTGAAACTAAGAATCAAGGGCCAGTTCTTGGCTATGGAATTGATATTTTATCAGATGATTCCAAACAACATGAAACTTGGAATTTAAGCAATAAGCTATTATCTGGAAGACTTCCAAGTAAGTATAATGAAGTACTAATGAGCAATAAGCTTGCAAACAGCCTAGCTCTTTCTACCGGGGATACAGTTACATTTATTGGCTCAACAATGGATGGAGCATTTACAACTTTTAACTATACTCTTGTGGGAACCCTCTCTATGGGAATAGGGGCCACTGATAAGAATATGATGATTCTAGATATATCCGGTGCACAGGAAGCGCTTGACATGCAAGATAGCTGCTCTGAGATATTAGGGTTTAACAGTATAATGTACTACGATGACGAAATGGCTATGGGTACGCGTGATTCATTTAATAAGCAATATAATGATAAAGATGATATTTTTAGTCCTACAATGATTGCTATGAGAGATGCGAACCAGATTGGTGTTATGATTGACATAAACAATGCAGCATCTTTAATATTTATGAGTGTATTTTTGGCTATTGTAACTATAGTATTATGGAATATGGGGTTAATGAATGGGATGAGAAGATACGGTGAGATTGGAATGAGATTGGCTATTGGTGAAAGTAAGGGAAAAGTGTTCATGTCGATGGTCGTTGAGTCAGGGGTAATAGGGCTAATTGGCACAGCTATAGGGACTCTTTTAGGGCTTGGATTAACATTATATTTACAGGAGTACGGATTAGATTATTCTCAGGCCTTGCAAAATTTAAAATCTACCTCTATAGTAATGACGAATATTATATATGCACGCGTTACAAGCGATTTATACTACATTGGATTTGTTCCCGGTGTCATAGCAACAATGTTCGGAACTATGCTTGCGGGTAGGTCAATCTATAAACGTGAAATGTCACAATTATTTAAGGAACTAGAAACATGATTAGGATATATATATTTGCCGCAATATCATTGTTTTATATAGCATCTCCAATATACGCAAATGACAACTTATCTGTAGATGATATACTAGATAAAATTGATTTTAATATGTACTCAAATACTCAAATTATAACAAGTAAGATGATAGTACATGGGCGCAGAGGCAGTAGAACAATAGTTTCTAAATCATGGATTCAAGGATCAGATAGAGCTTTTACTGAGTATCTCTCCCCTCCACGTGACGCTGGGACAAAAATGCTTAAAGATGGAGACAAGCTTTGGACGTACTCCCCTAAAACAGACAGAATAATACAAATTTCTGGTCATATGCTACGACAGTCTCTTATGGGCTCTGATATGTCATACAATGATATGCTTGAAGACAAGGAGCTGAAGGATATATATAACGCATTAATAGAAGGAATTGTAGATATTGATGGTCGAAAGCACTACGTTCTGCTTATGGAAGCTAAGATACCAGGACTTTCCTACCCAATTAGAAGGTCTTGGGTAGACGCAGAGTACATGCTTCCAACAAAAGAAGAGCTGTATGCAAAAAGCGGAAAGCTTTTAAAATCAATAACTATAAAAACATTCAAAAAAATCAATAATAAGTGGGTTCCTACTCATTTAGTATTTAAAGATGAACTGAAGCGCAACAGTAGAGGAACAGAGTGGATAGTTGAAAATATAGACCTAGATATAGATATCCCTGAAAATAGATTCACAAAGGCCCTACTAAGGAAATAATGCCATCAATTAAAAACAATCTCATTATTGTTTTATTAATGCTTTCATTCATATACCCTCAGAAATTTTCTGGAGATTTGGCCTGCGAGTGTGGATGCAAAGCAAATAAAATGAACAGTGAATTTTTGTCAGAATTAAAGGAGCTGGAAATCTAAACCGGTCTAAATTTT
>CAYNPP010000131.1:0-4821 GCA_964399095.1 uncultured bacterium
GTCACCACCAGCATCTTCATTGAATGGGATAGTCACAAGAATTAAAATTCTATCAAAACTAAATATTGCTGAACATCGTCTTCCACAGGATGGTAGGATGAAGATTAAAACAGAAACAAGGGATATTGATGTGCGTGTATCAATATTACCTACCGTCCATGGTGAAAAAGTTGTACTTCGTTTACTTGGAAGTGGAAAGCTATCACTAAATCTATCTAATCTAGGTTTTCCAGATGATAAACTACAAACATTTAGAAAGTGGATAACGCAGCCATATGGAATGATAATAATCTCTGGTCCAACAGGTAGCGGAAAATCAACTACACTCTATGCTGCTTTACAAGAGATTCATTCTGAAGGGATAAATATAACAACAGTGGAAGATCCTGTTGAATATCAACTGGCTGGTATAAATCAAGTACAAATGCATGATGAGATTGGATTAAATTTTTCTGCTTCTTTGCGCTCTATCCTAAGACAAGATCCTGACGTATTACTTATTGGTGAAATAAGAGATGAAGAAACTGCAAATATAGCTGTAAAATTCTCTATGACTGGACATCTTGTATTTAGTACAGTCCATGCAAATGATGCAACATCAACAATATTAAGATTGCTTGATTTAGGAATTCCACCCTTTTTATTAGGATCATCGCTAAACCTTGTGATGGCTCAAAGACTTGTAAGAACAATTGATAATGATTCTAAAGAACAATATAAACCCAGCAAAGATGAACTTGAATCTATTGGATTTCCTAAAGCAAAGGCAAAATCAACAAAATTCTTTAGAGGAATCCCAAATAGAAGCAATCATAATACTGGATATAAAGGAAGAACAGCAATACATGAAATTCTTGAAGCTGATAATTCAATTAAAAAATTAATTTTTGATGGTGGAGACCAAAATGAAATAAAAGCAAAAGCTATAAAAAATGGAATGACACCATTGAGAGACGCTGGAATTGAAAAAATAATTTCTGGGACTTCATCAATAGAGGAAATTAGAAGGGCAACAGTAGAAGATATTTAATGCCTACTTATGAATATATTGTTCGTACTCAAGATGGTAAAAGATTAGAGGGTAAGATAGATGCCAATAATCTAAATCATGCCAATGAAAAGCTCTCACAAAAAAAATATACTGTAGTAAAATTATCAGAAAATGAGGTGGTATTTGATTTTCTTGGTCCTTTCTTAGATAGATTAACATTAGAAATTGAAAAATTAAAAAATAGAATTCCTCTGAATACTCTGGTTTTCTTTACTAGGCAATTATCTACCATGTTTTCAGCTGGTCTAACTCTAGAAAAATCAATTTTCTTTCTTTCGCAAGAAGAAAAAAACTCAAAATTTAAAAAAATTCTCGGTGATATGGATAAGAATATAAAAAGAGGAATGCTACTATCAGATACACTTGAGAGGCACCCAGGAGTTTTTTCTAATTTATTTATATCTATGGTTAGGGCTGGAGAAGTCAGCGGTAAATTATCTGAAACATTAGAAGAATTAGCTGAATATCTTGAAACAGTTGAAGAGACACAAAGAAAAGTTAAATCAGCTATGTATTACCCTGTCTTTATTATTGGGTTTCTTGTTATAACTCTATTTTTGACCTTCACCTTTTTAATTCCTAGCTTTTCTGAAGTATATGATCAACTAGGTTCAGAACTACCCTACTACACAGTTTTAATGGTTAATATTGGTGAGTGGTTACAATCTAATATGTTCTTAGTTTTGTTTACTTCTATTTCATCATTTTTGGCTATATGGTTTGTTACTCTAACAGATTCAGGAAGACTAGTTAAAGATAGAATATTCCTTAGGCTCCCTATATTTGGGAATATAATTAAAAATAATATCCTTAGTAAATTTGCTAAGACATTTGGAATTCTAGTAAATGCAGGGGTTCCAATCATCGACACATTTAACTTAGTAAAAAAAGTTGTTGATAATAGGGTATATGAACTAGCTATTATTGATTCAACAACAAATATTGAAAATGGTCTGAATATATCTCAGGCACTTAAAAATACTGGGGAGTTTCCATCTGTAATGATTCAACTACTTTCTACAGGAGAAGAAACTGGAGAAATTGATACCCTCGCACTAAAAGCATCGGAATTTTATACAAAGCAGGTAAATGCTAGCGTTGATAGGCTTACATCAATTATTGAACCAGCTTTAATTATCATGGTTGGTGGTGTTATTGGTGTCATTATTATAGCTACCTATTTACCTATTTTTCATTTTGGAACTGCACTATCTAACTTCTAATTTTCTATATTTTTCTATAGGTGCTATTTTAGGTAGTTTCCTTAATGTTATCATCTTACGTATTCCTAAAAATATTTCTATAGTTGCTCCTAGATCTCACTGTTTTAACTGTAATAACCCAATTCCATTTTATTTAAATATCCCTATTATAAGTTATTTGATGCTAAAGGGTAAGTGCCACAAGTGCAGCTCCTCAATTTCTAAGCAATACATATCAGTAGAAATTATAATGGGTGCTTTGCTATGCATGATATCAAATAATATGAATCTTTCTCAATCCATATTAATATCCATAATATTCTCCAGTTTTATAGTAATAGGTGCTATTGATTATAGACACCTACTCATACCAAAAATCATGTTAATTATTCTATTCTCTACACTCATTATAAGACCAATTATTTTTCAACAAACTTTTATTAATATGATAACTGGTTCTTCAATACTGATATTGTATATAGGAACATTAATTTTGTTTATTGGGCTAATTAAAAAGAACTTTAATATGATTGGTCTTGGAGACATCCTTTTATTGATTTTTATAGGTGCTTGGCTTGGAGCAATTAACAGCTTTATTTGCTTGTTTATCTCATCCATAATAGGGATAGCCATGTCAAGACTTCCATTTACAAAATATTATAGTGAAAATAAAATTCCATTTGGATTTTGTTTGTCAGCTTCATTTATTTTAATATCTCTGCTTGTAGATTGCTATAAAATAAAACTGCTATTTTTTTAATAGCTGACGATTTCTCTCAAACAAGATAGCACTAACTGTAGCAGAAATATTTAGTGAATTAACTTTTCCAAGCATGGGAATTGTTGCTAAGAAATCACAGTACTTCTTTATAATTGGCCGCATACCCTCTCCCTCACTACCAAAAACAAACCCTATTTTACCCTTCATATCAACATCACACCAATTTTTTGAATCAATGGAATTTTCTAATCCAATCACCCAGAAATTATTATTTTTAAGTTCATTTATTGAGTATTTGATATTTTTTGAGACTATAATATCAAGATTGCAGAAGGCCCCCTGACTAACCTGCAGAGATGTGTTAGTCACATTCACGCTTCTTCGTTCAGGTATAATAATACCATTGACTCCCGCGCATTCTGAGGTTCTTATTATCTGACCAAAATTCTGTGGATCTTTAATTGAATCTAAAATTACAAAGCAGGCATCTGATTTATCTAGGGTATCAGGATTGAAATCTGTAAGAATGTTATAATGAAAATAAATAGCAATACCTTGAGCTCTTCTGCTATCATACTTGTCATTGAATTTATTTTTAGAGAGGATTTTTATTCTATTTTGATACTTTTCAAATAGTTTTTCATATTTGAGTACTATTCTATCTTTATATTCTTCTGATAGGATTACTGATTCTATGCCACAGGTATCAGAGTTAAGTATTGATAGACAGCCATTGAGTCCATACACTGTAAATGCTTTTGTATAATCTTTATTTTTATTATTATCTTTCAATAGAGTGTGCTTGATATAGGTTTAAGTATATATTCTTATTTCAATCTATATTTAAGAAAAATATGATACATAGCTCCGCCATCATTAAAATTAGGGAGGGCTTCAAATCCAATATTTATATTCCTTCCACCTGCAGAAATATCTTTTGAAATTCCAAGTTTAAGTGCACCATAATTATACTTATCATCTCCATAATCATTAATGAAATCATTATTGTGAATCATTTCGTAAAATGAACCCTCAGCAGGATATTCACTCTCATCTACTCCTAAACCTACTGAGATATTGAACCCTTGGGCTATGTGCCTTTCAAGGTAACACATTATACCAGCTCCTGATAGAAATCTAATGTCAACGCCAATTCTTGTTGATTCTCCTAGCTTTATTCCTGCATTTAATCCAATGGATGGGCGAAAGGAAGAATCTTCAAATTCATAATCATTATAATCAAAGTATTCTTCATCTACCCAAACTGAATCCTCAACATAAACGTTATGCCAATTTCCCCAATCATCCTGCAGCCAATCCCAATATCCTTGCTCGTGCCAATATCCATCATCGATATACTCTCCTTCTGCGTATCTAAATTTCCAATTATCATTTCTTATAATTACCTTTGGATCTACAAAAAACTTTATTTTTTTTAGGAAGCTAGGTTTTTTTGGTTCTGGTGTTGATTCAGTTATTTCAGGGGGAGCTTCTTCCCCTACTATTGGCCCCCAGCTAAATACCTTATTTTCTACAAATACTACTTGAATTCTATGTATAGGGCTCGCATGTTGAGTATCTCTTGATACTTTTGATGGGATTGGTTGCCCTGTGGAGCTAATTTTAGATTTCACCTCGATGGTCCTTACTTCATAAATCCAAACAATTTTACTACTGCCCTTGTCACCTATTTTTACATATAGAGGCTGACCTAATGTACTATAAACAGATGACTTATCCATCCCATACTCTAGCTTTAGAGTTTCCTCAGTGTTTATAAATGGAGTAATATAAGTACTAACAGCACATCCAGAAAAAAATAATGATGCTGTTAAAAATATGATAAT
>CAYNPP010000132.1:0-4807 GCA_964399095.1 uncultured bacterium
TTCAGATGCTACCTTATGTTTATGGGTCCATTTGATGAGGGCGGAGACTGGAACGATAAAGGTATAACAGGCATCTTTAGATTCTTGGCGAAAGTAATTACTGTTTGCTCTAAGGATGACGGAGATACGCAGGCTGAAGACCTTAAGGTTATTCATAAAACAATAAAGGGTGTCTCTGATGATCTAGATAGGATGAAGATGAATACGTCTATCAGCAAGCTGATGGAGTGTATGAATAAATTAATATCAAGTATTACTTTAAGTAAAAATGATAAAGATATTATAATAAAGCTATTAGCACCATTTTCACCTCATCTTTCTGAGGAGCTTTGGGAGCGGAATGGACACTCCTCCTCAGTGTTTCTTGGGGATTGGCCAGAGTGCAATGAGAGCTACATGGTGGATAATTCTATGGAGATAGCTATCCAGGTTAATGGAAAACTGCGGGGAAGCGTGGAGGTCCCTGTTGACACTGATAAAGATGAAATTATAAATTTATCTATGAAGGTTGAGAATGTTCAAAAATTCATTGAGGATCTCGAAGTCATTAAAGAAATTTATGTTCCAAATAAACTAGTTAATCTGGTTGTAAAGTAATGAGTGATCAAACGTTTAAAGAAAAGGTATATGATGTAATATTTGAATCTGACACCCCAGCAGGAAAGGGATTTGATGTTCTACTAATAGTAACCATTATGCTCAGTGTGGCGGTTGTTCTTCTTGATAGTGTGCCATTCTACAACGAGCACTATGGCAATCTTCTCTATACCTTTGAGTGGGTTTTTACAATATTATTTTCATTTGAGTATCTCTTTCGTATTTATTCAATAGGAAGGCCACTTAAATACATTGGAAGTTTCTTTGGGGTTATCGATTTACTTTCAATTTTACCAACATTTATCGGAATTTTCTTTCCGGCATACAGATATCTTACTGTGGTACGGATTCTTCGGGTCTTAAGGATATTTAGAATATTGAAGCTGATGCTGTATATTGGGGAGGCAAATCTTTTGCTAGAGGCACTAAAAGAGTCCAGGAGAAAGATTATTGTATTTTTATTTTTTCTCTTTACACTTGTAACGATAATTGGGTCAATCATGTATCTTATTGAGGGACAGGCAAATGGTTTTACAAGCATACCCCAGAGTATGTACTGGGCCATTGTAACAATAACAACGGTTGGATACGGTGATATAGCTCCGCAAACTGCCTTGGGACAGTTTCTTGCGTCTCTATCGATGATTATTGGTTATGCAACAATAGCTGTCCCCACTGGAATTATATCGGCTGAATACAGTAATGTTAGAAGTAAATTTAATATTCTGGTCTGTCCAGATTGCTCTTGCGAAGACCACGAAGATGATGCAGAGTTTTGCAAGGAATGTGGCTTTAAGCTGGAGACATAATTATATTATTTTTATCTAACATCTTTTTCTGTCTTTTGCTAAACTATATAAGAGAATTAACATACATAAAATTAAATTGTGAGGAAAAATGAAAAATTCAAATCCACTTTTAAATAAATTTACAGAGCCTTTTGGAACGATACCCTTTGAAGAGATAAAAGTTGAGCATTTTATACCGGCTCTTGATCAGGGAATAGAGGAGGCAATATCACAGGTAAAGGCTATTGTAGACAACTCAGATGAACCAACATTTGAAAACACTGTTCTGGCTATGGAGCTTATGGGAAAAACTCTAAATAGAGTTGCAACTGCATACTTCCATCTTTTCGGAAGTGAATCAGATGATGCTCTTAAGGCTCTATCGGATGAAATAAGTCCCAAATTAGCTAAATTTGAAAATGACATCACTCTTAACGGTGACTTATTTAAAAGAATAGAGCATGTGCATGATAATTTAATGAATTCACTCAACGAAGAGGATGCAAGACTCACAGAAATAAGCTACAAGGATTTTGTTAGGAATGGAGCAAAATTGAATGATAAAGATAAAGATAAAATACGCTCACTTGATGAGGAGTTGTCTACGCTTTCTCCACAATTTTCTAATAACAACCTGAGCGCAACAAACTCATTTGAGATGTGGTTAGATGAAAAAGATTTAGATGGATTGCCAGAAATGGCGCGAGAAGGAGCAAAAATGGCTGCAAAGGCCAAGGGTAAGGATGACATGTGGCTCATAACCCTTCAATTTCCCAGCTATTTTCCATTTATGAAGTTTTCAAATCGCAGAGACCTAAGAGAGAAGTTGATGACTGCCTCTGTCACTAAGTGCAATGGTGGAGAGTATGATAACACAGCTCTATGCAAGAGAATAGCTAAGTTGAAGCATGAAAGAGCAAGAGTTCTCGGGTATAGTGACTTCTCTGAATATATACTAGAAAAAAGAATGGCCGAGAATAAAGTAAATATATTTAATCTTCTTGATAGCTAGTACGACGCCTGCTACTCGCCGGCAAAGGATGACCTTGAGCAAATTAAAGAGATTGCCAGGGAGTTAGATGGCATTGAGAATATTGAGCCATGGGATACAGTTTACTATGCGGAGAAACTAAAGCAGAAGCTGTATGACTTTAATGAAGACTCACTTAGACCATACTTTAAATCTGAAAATGTTATGAGTGGCGTCTTTGAAGTTGCAAGTAGGATGTATGGATTGAAATTTAAAAAACTTGACAATGTACAGAAGTGGCACAGTGATGTTAATGTGTATGAAGTATCCGAGGAGAACGGAGATCATATTGGGCTTCTCTACGAAGACCTCTTCCCACGAGAAACAAAGCGTGGGGGAGCGTGGATGGGTGAACTAAGGTCTCAGGGGATGGAGGGGGATGCTATTTTAAGCCCCCATGTTACACTTACATGTAATCTAACAAAGCCAACAGAGACAACGCCTTCGCTATTAACCTTCGCAGAGGTTACTACAATCTTTCATGAGTTTGGACATTGTCTCCACGGGCTTCTATCGAAGAGAAAGTACAAATCTGTTGGCGGCACAGCTGTTTTTTGGGATTTTGTAGAGCTTCCATCGCAAATAATGGAGAATTGGGTGGGGGAGAAAGAAACACTAAGCATGTTCGCTCACCATTTCGAGTCGGGGGAGCTTATTCCCGAGGAGCTTGTTAATAAAATTAAAGACTCTAAGAATTTTATGTCGGGTACTATGTGTCTGAGGCAGCTCTCTTTAGGGTATCTGGATATGGCGTGGTTTGGAGAGGATAACGATGTTGACGATGTTGAGGACTTTGAATGGAATGCTGTTAAAAAAACAGCTCTTCTTGAAAAAATACCTGGGGCGTCCATATCATGCAGCCTGGGACATATCTTTGCCGGTGGATACTCTGCTGGCTACTACTCGTATAAGTGGGCGGAGGTTCTCGAGGCAGATGCATTTGAGAAATTTAAGGAGGACGGGATATTCAATAGAGATACCGCAAAATCATTCAGAGAGAATATTCTTTCTCAGGGAAATATGAGGCACCCTATGGAGCTCTATAAAAGCTTTAGAGGGAGGGAGCCTCGCGTTGAAGCATTGCTTAAGCGTGATGGACTAATGGCGGACAATGAAGCCTAGAGATAGATTCTATCACTTTGTAGTTGTTTTTGGTCTGTGTCTTGCATTTTTATTTTTCCATAGAACAAAATATGATACTGTGGATATATCACATGCGCTAGAAAAGGCCAAAGATGCTCTGAAGGATAATCAGGAGATTGTAGTATTCTCAAGCAAGAATCCATTTAACTTCTATGATATAATCAATAATCTTGATGATATATCAGCTCAGAGCGTATATGGAGTACTAACATTTCCAGATCAAGAAAAGGACGCGTATCCCGTTGTAGTAGGCGTGGCAGGAAGCCTTGGATGGGGTGAGCACCACTATGGCTATATGGATAGATATCTTAATGAAGGTATAGCTGTTTTTTCACTTCACAGTTTTAAGAGTAGGGGGGTTGTCTCTACAGTCGGGAAGCAGGTCTCTGTCACTATTCCCATGGTCTGCCACGATGCGTACATGGCTCTTGATGCGCTTGCTGATAGAGATGACATTATCGGTGACCGAATAGCAATTACAGGCTGGAGCTTAGGCGGCGGGGTTTCCCTGTTTACAGCATGGAAAACAATAAAGGATATTCTTTCTCCTGATAGACAGTTTGCGGCGCTTTTACCTTTCTATCCTCCTTGCGTGGCTGAACCTGACCTCTTGGAAATAACAGACGCTCCGCTACATATACTTATAGGTGAGATTGATAATTGGGTTCCAGCTGAACCGTGCGTTGATATGGTAAACTCATTAAAGATGGATGGATTTGATGCAGACATAACAGTCTATCCTGGCTCTCATCATTCATTTGATAGAGACTCCGATCCAGTAAAAGTACCGCACTCATACAATCTTCTTGATTGCAGACTAACGCTTTCATCAAGCGGAGTTGTAAGAACAAAGGACTATGGATTCCCTATGTCAAATGCCACGCTTCAGAAGATTGGTCTATATTTGTGCGCTGAGAGGGGCGCTACCATGGGTGGAAATCCAAAGGCCAGAGACCTTTCTAAATCTTTTTCACTTCAATTTATGACCGAACATCTTATCAAGTAGATATTTTTATAACTTTACATAATATATATTATCAGAATTTATAGTAAATAATTTATAGTGGTTTATTTTCTACTAAATCTCTGTGCTTACGATTTTTAAACCATTTTCTTAAAAAGCTAATTTGAGAACCTTGTAGATAATAAGTGGAACAAATAAAATCATGATACACAGTAGGATTAAAAGCAAACTCTAACTTCAACTTGGCCCTCTCAGCCTACGCCAACTCAACCGCTAAATCTCTTT
>CAYNPP010000133.1:0-4749 GCA_964399095.1 uncultured bacterium
GTTTTTAAGACCCGTAAATCTTACAATGTTACTAAGGATACATTATCTGTCCCTGTTTTGAGTCAATTAGGTACAGGTGATTATATTATTACATACACGGTCATTGATTCTGCAGGGAACTCTTCTGTGGCCAGTGCCCCTCTTACAATTACTGTGGATTTTACTCAGCCTAATGATCCAGGAGCACTTATTTTAGAGAGCGCTTCGGATGCAGGTGAGTCTAATTCTGATAAGATATCCAATGAAGATAGGGTGAGCATTACCTTGACAAATATCTTACCCGGTTATATAGGTATACTATATTTTATTGATGATGCAGCTTTAACATTGGTCGATTCAATGTTATTAGACCCATCAGAAGAAAGTCTGACCTTTTTACACTCAACAGATACTACTCGCACATATCAGTATACTTCTGTGCAAGTAGACACAGCAGGAAATCGTTCAGGGTATGGTGATACCTTGGCCATTGAAATAGATCAGACGCTACCATCCGCACAGATCTCTTTTGAAGGTGACAGTTTAGTCAGGTCAGGAGATGTATCCACAATTGCAACATTTTCTTTTTCTGAATCTATGGATAATGTGAATGTCCCTAGAGTAAATATAAACTATCCTGAGGTTGATTTTACTCTTGATCTAACCTCTCAACCTCTGACACAGGGAAGCAGTGACTCAGTATGGACCTTTGCGATCCCGCTTAATAGTGCAGGGCTTGATACGATAGATGGTATAATTGAACTCATTGTAAATGCATCAGATGTCGCTGGTAATGAGATATTACCTGATAGTATTACAGGACGCACTAGCCTTATTGTTGATAATACAGCTGCACAATTCTCGTCTTTTTCACCTGCATCTAATTCATTTAACAATGTCCTTGATAATTTTGGTTGGAACCTAGATGAGTCTATTGATACGGGATATGTTACATTCAATAAATTATCAGATGGCTCTAATGTGGTCCTCCCTTTGGATAGTCTAGAGCAGATCAGCGGTGTTAAAGACCCAGATACTCTCGGTTCTGGCATCCCTGCGATCACTGAGGGTTTATATAATGTGATATTTACAGGTTTAGATGCTGCTGGTAATACAGGCAATGATACGATCTCAAACTATACCTATGATACGACCTCATCGACTGCTGTCATTACCTTCAGTCAATTATTTGCAAGTGCAGATCAATTAGATACTATTACCGTTACCTTTAATGAAAAAATGTTACCGTCTCCAACGATCCAAATTGGTTTTCCAAGTGAATTCACTAGCTCAATTGATACTGCAATGACCCTTGTTGAGAGCGGTGATTCAACAACCTGGTTCTATGAGTTAACCATACCGGAAGGTATGGAGAATCAAGGACATATTACTGTAAGTGTCACAGCTACTGATCTTGCAACTAATGCCATAGACTCAACAAGTATATCCATGCCCGATACACTTTACATTGATAATACTATACCTGAAGCAACATTTACTTACTTAAATACTACTAATTCAAGTTTAACAAATGTAGGGATCGGTGGAGATATCCTTCAAGTAACAGTAACAATGAATGAACCATTAGATGCCACTGAACCCATACCTACGATCAATTATACCTATGGATCTGGCGATGGTGATGATGGAACTGTTGTGACAGGGGATGTACCTCAATCTACAAGTAATGGTGATTCGGTATGGGTCTTTGAGGTCACATTATCTGATTCTGTCTATGATGATGGTTTAATTGATTTTGAGTTGGTTGCTGAGGATCGGTCAAATAATGCCGTTACCAGCCAAGTCAATGATGCTATTTTTGTGGTAGATAATATGCCACCAGCTGATTTTGAGACTGGTCTCATAAGTGTACACGGCCCTAATCCAGTGCAAGGATGGATCACGGGTATCACCGATACTTTAGGCGTGCAAGTGCCAGTACAGACCTATACAGAAGATTCAACGTTATTCTATGGTGGGTACGTACAAATGCAATTTTATAATTTAAATCGAGGAAGTGCTTGGGTAACTCCTGGGCCAAATGATTCCTTGGTCGAATCTGGACCAGCAGAACAATTCTATAGAAGTATTGATTCATTATATGCAGTCATGCCACCAGGAAGTGATCTCATGACAGGTGACTCACTTGCCGTAAGAGCAAGGATCGTAGATCGTCATGGTAATATCACCAATGGAACAACCAGTGGTACAAGATTAGCCTATGATCCAACTGCACCAGTGACCGGAGAAGTAACCGGTGGTAATTTTGTTGCTGGAGATACCCTTTTCTCAAGTGACCAGGTCAATATTCAATGGTCTGCATTTGAAGAATCAGATGAAGATGAATCAGGATTGGATCGATATGAAGTATCAATATTAAAGATAGATACATCTACGAATGTAGGTTCCATACTATATGGTTGGGATACACTTACATCAATCACAACTACACTTACACAAGAATTGTTTCTTGAGCATAATACACCTTATGTAGGTCATATAAGAGCCTTTGACGTTGCAGGAAATATATCAGATACATTGGTTACTGACACGCTCCTCAGATATAATTCAAATCCAATTATACTTACTCTCAATAACGCCGTATTGAATGAGGATCTTTTCTGGACCGATACAGTGCAACTTACAGACCTTGATTTAAATGTTATGCAGGGGGATTCATTTACATATCAGGCAAGTACAGTAAGGACTCTTGGTGATTCGGCTACCGGTTCTGTTTCCATAGATTCTATTGGGGCAATGACATGGACACCAACTCAGGATGATACAGGTTCCTATGCGTTCCAGATCTTTTCAACAGATTCATATGCTTTGGCCGATACATTCCAGCTTCCTTTGACAGTTAATGCGGTAAATGACACCCCAGTATTCGCTATCCAAGAGCCTGATAATATCCAAGAGTGGGAGGAAGATCAGACGGAACCAGTAACACTTAATCTTAGTAGGTATATTTCTGATGTTGATAATATCATTACTACAGAGATCTTTTGGTCTGCGGTGATACTTGATACATCACAATTAGATGAGGATTACCCTCTAGGGCAAGTGGTTATAGGGCCTAATACACCATGGGACATTCATGCAAGATTATCTAGAGAATATTTAGGCTTTAATATTAATGATGCTGCATCAGTAGGATCTAATATGTCTTTAGAAACAATACAATTGATCAATAACAGCAGAACAAATCCTCTTCTCTCTGTCACAATTGGAGTCCAACAATATGAGGGAGCACCTGATTCTGTCATTGCTACATTCTCAAGTGATTCTAATTATTATGGAGAGAACCATCGAATAATCTTTATTGCACAAGATCTTGGTGGAGCTGAGGCAAGAGATACTGTTATTGCTAATGTTACAGCAAAGAACGATCCGCCAATTTTATCCGACCTACCTGATGTTGAGGTTATTGAAAATGACTCTATCAAATTGGAATTTGGTTCATTTACAACAGATATAGATGATACATCATTAACCTTTACTATAACGGCACTTACAAATGAAGATATGATCACCATAAGTCCATCTACGCTAGTATCATACAACCTTGGTGACTCGGTAACATTTACTCCTCAACCACTTTTCTCAAATGAGGCAATGATAAAGGTTGTTGTTTCGGATGAAGAGTCCTCTGATTCTTCCACATTTAAATTAGATGTACTGAGAGTTGTACGTCCTCATCTTGCCGTATCTGTGGTACAGAACAATGCTTTTAGTAAATTTTTGCAAGTTATAGTGACTGATACAGTTTCTAAAACTGTGAACTTATCTATGGAGGTCCAAAATCAGGATGTCTCTCTTGATACAATTGCAGCATATACCTATACAGGTGATCTTAGTTTTGAGTCATCAGGAAACTATTCAATTGATATTTATGCTAATGCCTCTGTTGGAGATACAACCATTAGTGAAACATTTGCCTTAGCTGCAGGACGTGCAGCAGGTCGTTGGTATGGCTCAAGCTATGATGGCAGATTCACTATTATAGCTGATCCAGGTGCTATTTCTTTTGACCAGCCATTTTTGATAGCCGACTCAACTTTGTTCGAGCCAAACTTCTATGATCAAGCCTCTTATGTACTAGGGAATGAGAGTTTTAATTTTAATCAACCAATTGAGGTCAGATTAGCTAGTGAAAGAGAAGACCTAGCCATATATAGAAGGAAAAATGGTGTTATATGGGAAGAACTTCCTTCTTTAACACAAGAAAATGAAATATTCACTCTTTCTGATCAGTCGGGTTATTTCAGACTGGGACCAAAAACAATTATTGTTCCTGAGCAAACAAATATTCATCAGAATTACCCTAACCCATTCAATCCTACAACCACGATCATGTATGATATTGGCCTACTTGATGGACTAAGTCAGAATGTTACGATCAATATCTATAACCTTCTTGGTCAACAGATTGTTACATTGGTAAAGGATCAAGATCAGATCGGTCAATTTAAGGTTCAATGGGATGGCTATGATAAATTTGGACAACAGATGTCCTCAGGTGTCTATTTTATTCAACTTAGCACTAAAACAGGTATTGTCAAGAATAAGAAAATGATGTTAATGAAATGATCGATCATATAAAAATCTATTTTTCCTTAGTTGCAATAACTATTACAGCACTACTTCTACCAGGTTGTAGGGGAGAGGTAATCCCTACAGATAATGATATGTCAAGCTACGGATGGAACCTTTACGAGTCAGGAGAGTATGTTGATGCCCTTGATTGGTTCACAACAGCTATTAAAGAAG
>CAYNPP010000134.1:0-4748 GCA_964399095.1 uncultured bacterium
AACTTTCTATGATTTGTTAATTGAAATGATATGTCCTTTATATCTTTTTTGTCATTGATATCTATCCAATATTCTTTCTTTAAATATTTATGCCACTGCTCTGACAGCTCATCAATATTTATTGAAATAGCATTCTTCAGCCCCCTTGAGGTCTCTCCTGTTATCTTTATTTGTTTAATTATTTCAGAGATTGATTCTTCTCCCCATTTTTCTGCTATAAAGTTCCATACCGACTGACCACCCCTGTACGCCCAATATCCATTAAGTTGATTTACATGTGGAAGATTGTCTCCGTTTAAAACCAAATCTCTTATCCACATATCAGAATTTGCGTCCCATTTATCAGCCACATATTCAGCGAGCCCTTCGTTCATCCAAAGAGGGATTCTGACCTTTATAGAGTTGGATATCATATTTTTTAGGTTTCCACCGTACACACAATCATTAATAAAAGCATGCACCAGCTCATGATATATAACATCATTAAACTGCTTAAATGAACCATCAAAAGGAATGACCACCCTATTTTTTAATAGCTCTGTTACGCCCCCAACTCCTTCAGGTAGATGAGAGGAAATTACATTTGTCTGCTGAAAATCATTATGAGAGGAATATATTATTATTGAAACTCTTTCCTTGAGCTCCCAATCCATTAGCCGACTAATTTTTTTATATGCATCCTCAGATGTTTTAATAAGAAAATCTAAGTGATAGCCTGTAGAGTCAGATATATATATATCAAAATGTTGTGATTGAGAAAAGTGCCAGTCAAATTCTTCATACTGCACCACATTCTTTCCAAAGTTAGTTGCATAAGAAAAGCCTATTAATATAATAAATATTGATCTTAATATAATTTTCAATGTTTTTGTTGATTTGTTAATGCTAATATAATATTTCTTTATTAAATTTTTTTAATAAATTGATGCAATTATGAAAACTCCAATATTTTTTGTTTCTGATAATCATTTTCAAAAAAAATCCGATTCCCTTGAACTGGAACGGAAAAGGAAGTTTTACAACCTCTTAGACCATATAAAGAATAGCGGTGGCTCTTTAGTTATAGGTGGTGATTTTTTTGATTTTTGGTTTGATTATAGAGGCTATATCCCATATGACTACATAGAAATTTTTGAACGGCTTAAAAGCTTAAAGAAAGATGGTATTGATATATACTATGTACTGGGGAATCACGATTACTGGGATTTTGGTCTCTTTGATAACTTCTTTGCAACGAAAACAATAAAAGATGAATACTCTTTTAATGTTGATAATCAAATAATATCAATTGAGCATGGTGATGGAATATTTAAAAATGATTATGGATATAGAATTTTTCGGAAAATTATAAGAAGCAGAATATGTATAGGCCTATTTAATCTTATGCCTCCAAGTTTTGGTTATTACATCGCAAAAAAAATATCAAAAGCAGATAAGCCAGCTGAATACTATAAAGACAATAAGGCATTAATAAAAAAATTGACCAAATATGCAGAGTTAAAGTGGGAAGAAAAGGATGTTATTATTTTAGGACACTATCATCAGGAAGGGATAATTGAGAAAGGAAATAAAAAATTAATTTTCTTGGGTGACTGGCTGTCTAAGTATTTAGTGACCATTTATGATAATGGCACTTGGGAGCAAGTAAGATGGGATACATAGATTTTTCTTGGTTTTAGGATGATAATTGAATAATATTTAAGCCATTGAAAGAGAAACCAGTAATATGAGCATAATTATAAACAGATATTTCGTTGCACTTTTTACCATTGTAGCTATAGGGATTGTTATACCAAAAGAGGTGACGCTAGATAAAATCGAAGATCTTCGTCTAGATATGATAGAAAAAAGAAATAAAAGGTCCCTCGTAAAGTTAATATCAATTTACAAAGATAGAAATCAACCCTACAATATACGAATAGAGGCACTAAGGGCATTAGCTGAAAGCAGGCATCCCTCTGTTATTGAGGCCATGCAAGAGGCTATAAGTGATGCTAGTATGATAGAGCTTGATTTGATGCTCGAGTCAATTGACATGCTTGCAAAGTTTGGAGTTCCAAAATCCAGTCCCGCCTTTGTAAATGGGCTCAAAACAACAGAATCAAAGATAATGGCAATAAGAGAAGCTATTATTTCCGCAATAGGTAAAAATGGCTCTGAAGATGAAATACTAACATTATTGGAGCTCTATGAAATAAGTAAGAATAACTTTAGAAGGATGGATAAAATATTATCGCTGACATTGGGTGGGATAAATGATGAGAGGGCAATACCTATTCTGATGGATATTGCATCTGATGAGAATGTTGATATAGCTACTAGGTCATCCGCGGTTGAAGTTTTAGCAAAAAAACAGGCCCCTGAACTTGTAGATTATTTTATTGAGCTACTTGGAGATCCCACAACCCGCCACAGATTAAATGAATTTACTTTAAGTATAATGGGAGAGATAGATAATGATCGAATGATTCTTGCGCTTTTAGAATCATATAAGAATGGTAAAACTCAATATCACTCTCTACTTAACACTGTACTGGCAACTGTTGGAGAGTATCAGAATCCTCAAATAATTCCTATCCTTCAGGAGGTTGCAGGTAGCGAGGATCTCCCTCATGGTACTCGTCTAAAAGCCATTAAAACACTGGCCATGTATAACGATGTGAGATCTATTGATGCTATCATTACGATGCTTGAGGATCCCAGAAACTACGTTTATTACTATGATATCATAGAGACAATGAATGAATTTGGTGGGTATAACAAATTCAAAGATAGAATTAGAAAGGTAAGTCATCAGGCAATGATTAATGAAAGAAGAGCGAATAACTAAATGAAATATATATATAATAATAATATAATATTTTTATTTGTATCACTATTAATGACAGTGGGATGCTTCTCAGGGAAAAAAGAAAAAGCGCCCGCTGAATCTATTGATGATGATGTATTGATTTCTGAGGAAATTATAGCTGCGAATGATAGCGTGCCATCATTCCTTGAAACCGCTCAGCCATTTTATCCATCTGCAGATAAATTTGAATCTATTGAGGCAGAGATGGCAGACTTAAGGGCAAAGATGCTTGATTATGAATCAAGAATCAGAAATCAAGACAATAGCCTAGATAGATTAAATAAGATACAATTTCCTCACCTTACACATGAAATTGAGTTGACAAATGGTACGCTTGTAAGAGGTACAGTTGTACAAGAGAATAGTGATCAGATGATAGTAAAAACCCAAATTGGTCAATTAACGCTCGATAAAGCAAAAATAGCAACCATAAAAAATATTGCTCCAAATATCCCTGAAGTGGTATTTGAGGGTGATGCAATTGATGAAATATATGCCAACAACAGAATTTTCTCAGGGACTGTAATAAATGAGGGCTACAGAAGAGCTGATTTTGTTCGTGTGATTTTCAAGCTATGGTCTGAAAGAACCGAATTGATAGGTGTTGATTCTTCGTTTGTTGAGGGTACGAAATACGTTTATAAATCTGGAGTTATTTCAGATACATCAATTGAGCCAAGCTACGCAGCTGAGTATATTGTGAATGTTGATGCAGACTCATCACTTGTTAGATATGTTACAAGAGAAATTAAATGGGATGTTTTTGATTAAACATCTTATTTAGTTATTCAATAATATTTTTCATTTCTTAAATTAACCACTCTTATAATAATTATTATATATGCCTGATATTATAAAAATATTACAAAGTCCAAAGATATTTGTTTTTTCATTAGTAAATATGATTTTACTTGTTTTCCTTGGCACCATCTTTCAGGGAGATCTAGGGCTTTACCAAACTCAAAAAATATACTTTTCTAGCTGGATACATTGGCTATATATCATCCCCTTGCCTGGCGGAAGATTAATTATGGTGGTCATGTTCATTAATCTATCGGCTATGCTATGTAGGGAAAAAATGTGGAGGGTATCAAAGAGTGGTATAATAATTGTGCACATGGGCGCACTTATGCTGCTGATTGGTGGAGGGATAACAGCGATATTCAGCTACGAAGGTCAAATGAATATTCAGGAGGGCGAGAGCTCAAACTACATAAGTGATTACTACATCAAAGAATTTATAGTTATTGAAAACAATGGAAAACCAATCATCACAGATCAAGAAAATCTGTATCCAGGGAATAAAATCAGGCTCAGTGACCCCGGATTTTCTATTGAAATTATTTCGTATCTTGAAAACTGTGATGTTATAAAAAGGATAGCACCATGTGATGACTGTCGTGGAAACTATAATAACTTTGAACTGATTTCAATGCCATATGAAAAAGAATTTGAACTATACCACTCTGCATTAGTATTCTAGGTTTGTGATTCTGAACAATCTATTAATGGTGTTTACGCAAGCTCTATATATGAGCGAGAGCATAATAATTATTTGTTAAATGATAAGAGCTATAATTTTATCTTAAGAACAAAAAGAACCTACCTTCCATTTGAAATTGAACTTATTGAGTTTACTGAGGAGCTTCATCCTGGTACCGAAATAGCAAAAAGCTACTCATCGGATGTAGTTCTAAAGAAAAATGAAATAGGTAGAGAGGTCACTATTTCTATGAATGAGCCGCTCCGAACAGGCGGGTATACGTTCTATCAATCTTCTTTTAATAATACAGGGACTAACGATATCTCTATTTTTGCTGTGGTAAAAAACTACGGGCAGCTATTCCCGTATATATCAAGTATCGTTATGTGTATTGGGCTGCTCATTCATCTTCTA
>CAYNPP010000135.1:0-254 GCA_964399095.1 uncultured bacterium
AGGAGTACATTGCCATGTATGCTGCGGACCGGGTGCGAAACCTGTCTGAAGTATGGATGGGGACTACGTTGGGATGTGCCCAATGCCACGAGCATAAGTTTGATCCATTCGAAATGAAGGATTTCTACTCCATGTCCGCCTTCTTTGCAGACATTGACGATACCGCGCATCTCAAGAATGGCGTCGACAGGGTGCCTACACGCCGTGAACCTGAAATTAGTGTATTGAATCGGGAAAACCGGAGCCAGAACGCT
>CAYNPP010000135.1:264-2842 GCA_964399095.1 uncultured bacterium
CACCCGGGCCACCTAGCCCCGCGTGACCCGCATTCTGCCAAGGTGAAACTGGCTGGATGAAACCGGCCCCATAGTCCAACCTGCGGTCCCTGAATTCCATGGCCAAATCAAATCCCGCAAGCGGCTCACCCGTCTGGACCTGGCCATTTGGCTCACCGACAGCGAACAGGGAATCGGCAGGCTCAATGCTCGTGTGCTTGCCAATCGAATATGGTATCTGCTTTTTGGTCAGGGGTTGGCTCCCGACCTCACCGACTTTGGTGGACATTGTATTCCTCCTGAGCATCCTGAGCTTCTGGACAACCTGTCCATAAGCCTCCTTGAAAAGAACTGGAAACTAAAGGCACTGGTAAGGGAAATCGTTCTTAGCCGCACTTATCGCCAGGCTTCCTTGTCTAAAGATGGCTTTATCAGTTTTCAAGTTGCCCGTCGCCTCCCGGCTGAATCCATTCGTGACAACGCGCTGGCCATCAGCGGCCTCCTCGTTCGAGAAATTGGCGGACCCAGCGTCAAGCCCTACCAACCAGCCGGTTACTATCGCCACCTCAACATGCCTGTCCGCAAGTACACCCATCACACGGACAAGCGGCAATGGCGTCGAGGACTCTACGTCCACTGGCAGCGCCAATTCCTCCATCCCATGCTGAAGGCATTCGACGCCCCGCGCCGCGAGGAATGTACGACCCAACGTTCCCGCTCCAATACGCCCCTGGCCGCTCTGGTTCTCCTCAACGACCCGACGTTTGTAGAAGCGGCAAAGTTCTTTGCCCAACGAATTCTGAAAGAGGGCGGTTCCTCAACCAACTCGCGACTCGTCTTCGCCTTTCGCCATGCGGTGTCCCGCAAGCCGGACAATTTTGAACGTAAAACGCTTAAGCAGCTATTCGGCACACCAGAATCCAAAGACGAGCAGGAGTGGACAACCGTTGCCCGCGCTATCCTGAACCTCGCAGAAACCAACCTTCGCCGCTAAGAAGAACATGATACCCTCGCGAATCAACCGACGCACCTTTCTTGCCGGCTCGGGCTTAAGTCTTGGCAGTGCTGCCTTAAACAATCTCCTGATGGCTGAAAATATTCCAGCAGGCAAAAGTCCGGCATACCTGTTGTCCAAGGCAAAGGCTAAGAGGGTCATCTTTCTGTGCATGGCCGGTGGCCCATCTCATCTCGAGACTTTCGACTACAAGCCAAAGTTAGATGAAATGAACGGCAAACCCATGCCTGAGTCCTTCACCAAAGGCCAACCAATCGCCCAACTCCAGGGCAAGGAACTGGAGGTGCAGGGGCACCTGACCAAATTCAAGCGGCATGGCAAGAGCGGTCAATACGTCAGCGACTTTATGCCCTGGACCGCTAAAATGGCCGATGACATCGCCATCATTCGCTCGCTGGTGACTGAGCAAATCAATCATGATCCAGCCCATACCTTCATGAACACGGGTACGGCTATCAATGGGCGGCCCTCCATGGGAGCTTGGGTGAACTACGGCTTGGGAAGCAAATCGAAAGATTTGCCGGGCTTCGTAGTCATGACCAGTATCGGCGGGCGCGGGCCACAACCCATCGCTTCGCGCCAGTGGAGCGCGGGTTTCCTGCCCAGTCGTTTTCAGGGTGTAGAGTTCAACTCTATTGGTGATCCCGTTCATTACGTCAGCAACCCAAAAGGAACAACGTCCGAAATCCAGAGTAAGCTGGTCAATACCATCACCGCACTCGATCGCTATCGCAACACGATCATCAATGATCCGGAGACCGCCACTCGCATCGCGGCCTATGAAATGGCCTTCAAAATGCAGACGTCAGTGCCCAAGCTAATGGACGTTTCGAAGGAACCTCAGCATATCCTCGACATGTATGGGGCCAAGCCTGGCGATGGTTCCTACGCCTCCAATTGCCTCCTTGCCCGCAGGCTTGCCGAGCGCGGCGTGCGTTTCATCCACCTCTATCATCGCGGCTGGGACCACCACGGGGGCCTCGTCAAGTACATGAACACTTGCTGTGGCCTGACCGACAAGCCCACCTGGGCCCTGATTCAGGATTTAAAGCAACGCGACATGCTCAAGGACACCCTCGTCATCTGGGGCGGGGAATTCGGACGCACACCTATGTTCCAAGGCAAAAGTGGTGCCGGGCGCGATCATCACATAAAGGGATTCTCAATGTGGATGGCCGGCGGCGGGGTCAAGGGCGGTATAGGTTACGGAGAGACTGATGATCTTGGCTATAACTCGGTAAAGGACATCGTTAACGTTCGGGACTTGCATGCCACCATGCTGCATCTATTGGGAATCAACCACGAACGTTTTACCGTTAAGCACCAGGGCCTTGATTGGCGACTCACCGGGGTACTAAAATCTCGCGTGGTGAAAGATATCCTGATTTAGCCTGAGGGGTGGCTAAGTTGCAGCAGCTCACCAAGCTTGAATTGGCCGGTTGCGAACAAATCACCGACGCGGGCTTCAAGGAGCTGGCCAAGTTGTAGAAGCTCACCATGCTTTCCTTGCTAGAAACCAATCGATTGACCTATTCTTAATCAGTCATGCCCAAGAAAATCAAAGTCGGCTTCCTGACCAACGGC
>CAYNPP010000135.1:2852-4740 GCA_964399095.1 uncultured bacterium
GCAGAAGCTCACCGGCCTTAACTTGACATACACCCGCAATATCACGGACGAGGGACTCTACGGTACACTCATTTAAGGCAGTAAATAGAGGGTTATTGCACAGTTCGGAAACCGAAGCGGTGTCACCCCCGGTGACAAACTCGACGCTGAGTGAAACGGTGGCCTTACTGATTGATAGATGGGACAATTGGGGCCCCGAAGAACGAGCAGTCCTTACCACCCTGCTCTGGCCGAATAGTTCTTAAGCGCGAAATGATCCATAAGCGGTGGGATCCAATTCTGGGCTTAGTTGTAATAATATTTGGCCCAATTGACCGACTCGCTTTCATTCTTTTACCACAATGATCTGGTCGCAAAGTACAAGATCATCTTTTTTACCGCTGAAATTCTTGGGAAATTTGAGAGATACCCAAGTGTCCCATTTCTGTGTAGTATCTGTTAAATCATAGAGAGAACTAGCCTCTAGGTGCGTGCTCCAGCTCCGCGAGGAAAACCATACCATACAGTTTGTTTCGCTCGGCTGTATTTTACCGAGATGATAGAGTTTGTATTTTCCAGGTTCAATATCCGATTTTTCCAAGGTTACTCTCGGACCGTGTTCCTTTCTGTCATCGGAATAGTAACCGAAATTGAAAGGCAAATCAGGCTTATCGATCGAAGCGGCGTATCCGAAGGCAGCTTTGGGATCGCTCACTATTTTTGCAACGGTAAGCGGCCACCCTTTGTTTTTCGGGACAAGTCTTTTGATTTTTTCAGAGGAAATGCCTTGAAATTGCTCCGGCAGCGGTTTTTCCCCATATTTGATCCGCATCTCGGCACGTAACAGGAAATCCTCTAGTAGCTTGCCATAAGAAGGATGTGTCGAAGGATTACCGATACGTTTCCTGATCGTAACGGGATCACTAAAGTAATTCGGATATTTTTTAGTGCATTCCGCCCAAAGCTCGTAAACAGCCGTATCAAGCGGCTTGCGGAGCAGTTTCACTCTTTCCAGAATTTCCGGATGTTTGTCCCCGAGAGTTCTTTCCATTTCGTCGATGAGTTTTTCCCAGCGATACACGTTTTCAGGGGAAAGATACTTAAGTTCCTTTTCAAAATTATATCCTTCAAGAGGCATGGGGTAGGGGTTGCCTTCCGTGCCGGCGTACTGAAGTTCGTCATGATACTGTTTGGCGAGTTTGGCAACGGGTCCGTAAGCATGCTCCATATAATCCGTAACTTCCGTTTCGTAATCAAGAGCCGGATTCTTGGCAAAGCGGAAAAAGAGGTATTTGTCGAGGTTGGAAAAGTTTCTCACATCCAGGCCGGAAGGACTCTGGTCGGGTGGAAAGGTCGAATAGGTTGCGAACTCAAAGAACATACCCATCAGACCGAGTTTGGCCACCTCCTGAATATATTCAACCACTATTTTGTCTGCCGCATAGGGAAGAGACATCATATCCCCGTAAAGAGAGTAATAAGCCCAAACATACATATTTTTGCTTATTTTGCTCCACTGAACCAGATCATCGTATGCCTTCTTATTGACGGGATCTTTAATGCTGCGGTTGGTTTTGAAGGATATACCCGCATAGCAAAAAAGGACATTGTCCGGGAAACGCCTGCCGTCTTCAAGGGCGGGGGGAAACTGAGTCTGGCTCTCACGATATAGAGGCACCATGATGGTAGTTTGAGGATGCTTTGTTTTGAACTCTTCCGCCAGTTCAAAAATGTATTCAAAAAGAGCTGCGCCCGGAGTTCCGTATTTCTCTTCCAGTTGTTCGCAGTCTTTGCAGAAACAGGGCTTGCCGGGCTCATCCTTAAAACTTACGGCTATTAAAACATTGTCGGTGCCGAGTACCTTCAGGTGTTTTCCGATATTCCTGGTAAATTCTTTCTTGAGTTCGGC
>CAYNPP010000136.1:0-4736 GCA_964399095.1 uncultured bacterium
TAAAGCTTGTGTCGCAATTCCGCGACATGATCCTTGAAGCATTGGGCAGCCCGATCTTACAGATCAGGGATAGCGGGAACTGGATGCAAAAGATCCCCTAAATGAATAACAAATTCGACCTCCCGATTGTTTAGATCGCGAACTACATGTCGCATACGACCATTGGCTAATTTATTAACCTTAAACGGCGAGTTGCATTCCGTCTCGCCTTGGTTCAAGTGAGTATCGGTGATTACACCGTAAGTGAACTGATGGCGCCCGATATCTTTGGTCATGGTTTATCTTTCCTTTCGAAACAGACCAAATGCAGTGCTAATCGCGTTCTGCGTTAACGTGGTTTTTAACCATGAAAAACACGGATAATGCTGTCAGTATCCAGAATATGATACAGATTTCATTTCTGAAGAATATTACGGGCGTCCCTTGAGACATTAAGAGAGCCTGGCGAAAGTTATCCTCCAATAGCGGGCCTAGGATAAACGCAATTAGGAACGGTGCCGCTGGTATATTTAAGCGCAACATTATAAAGCCCAATATCCCAATGATGAACATGACCAGAACATCGAATACATTCGTGTTGATTGCATAAGATCCATAGATGCACAGGATCAATACTCCAGGGTAAAGTATATTGTTGGGGATATTGGCAATCTTGGAAATCGCCTTGATTGAAATTTTTCCTATTATAAATAGGTAGGCGGAGGACAGCATAATTCCCATAAAAATGGCATAAATTAGGGATAAATTTTGCTCAAACATTAACGGTCCAGGTCGAAGTCCATGGATCATGAATGCGCCAAGAATCACGGCTGTAATTACATCTCCTGGCACTCCCAAAGCTAAAAGTGGGATCATGGTTGCACCCGCAACACCCTTGTTGCCTGCCTCTGCGGCAGCAACACCCTCTATTACACCTTTACCATAGGTCTCCGGGTGCCCTGATGAACGTTTGGCTTCTGAATAAGATAGTAAGGCCGACGTCGATCCACCAATCCCGGGAATGGCGCCAAGAACAACGCCGATCAGGCTGCCCTTGAGCACGGATTTAAAGCATCTTTTAAAGTCGGCGAAAGAAGCCCCATTGCCCACCAGCATTCCTGTTCTTACCCTCCTTTCCACCTTAATGGTAAACTGGTTGAGAATTTCAGGTAATGCAAATAAACCTATTAATACTGGGATGAAGCTGAGCCCCGCCATTAACTCAACCTCATTAAAAACAAAACGGTTAGTACCGTAAATAATATCTAGCCCTACTGTAGCAAGGATAAGGCCGAAACACGCGGACATGATCCCCTTCGCCAAACTATCACCGGAAACACCAGCAATTAAGGTCAAAGAGAAAACAATTAAAGTAAAGAATTCTGGTGGCCCAAACCGAAGTGCGAAAGTTGCAAGAATACCAGTAAACAAGATCAAGGATATATTAGAGACAAAGTCGGCAAAGCAGGATGAATAAAGAGCTATATCAAGAGCTCGCCGTGCTTCACCCTTTTGCGACAACGGAAACCCATCAAGAACGGTGCAACTAGCAGCAGGTGTCCCCGGAGCCTTAATTAAAATCGCAGTAATGGATCCCCCGTATAACCCACCTTTATAAACGCCTAATAACAACAGGATCCCAGTGACAGGATGCATTGTAAAAGTAAAGGGTAGAACAAGTGCCACCCCCATCGGTGTGGTCATTCCCGGGATAGCACCAACGATAGTACCGATTAAGACACCTAGAAAAACAACAATTAGGTTATCTACGCTGAGAAAAATTTGAAATGCTTGGACGATCAATTCAGCGGTCATGATGGCAGTGTACCTCCAACAAATTATCTTAATGCTTCAAAAACGCCAAGAGGGATTGGAATGTATGCGACTTCGCTGAAAAAGAAATAAAGGCTAGTTGGCAACACCAAGGCCAAAGCCACGGACTTGATCCAAGAACTAAGTCCCAGGCCACGGGTACCAGCAAGAATCAAAAACATGCAGCCGACAACGACGCCAAGCTGCGGGATAAAAAAATAAAATGCAAAGAGGCTTAATAAGACGAGAAAAACCCGAAAAATTTGAATGATAAGACTAAAATGAATAATATCCTCAGCTACAGTTGGATTGTTGTTATGAGTTTCTTTCTTGTAACTAGTGTCTCCTGTTTTAGCCCACAACACCAAGCCTTGGATCAAGACTATAATTCCACAGGCAAATAAAATAATCATAATAATGTTTGGCCAGAAATCTGGTGATAGGGCTAATAATTTCACCGATTTAGGGAGATCAATACCAACAGGAATCACAACTAGCCAGCCAAATACCGATGCTATAATTGCGACTATACCAATATAAACATCGCGGTTTAATGTTCTCATTGAATAAACCTCCCTGTCTTTCATTGCTCTGGTCTAAATGTTGCTTAGATTACTTAAATCTGATTGGATATTGAACTGTATACAACCCAATGGCCTTAAACTATTCGATAATCACCGTTTCAATGACTGAGGCCAACCAAAAACCGAGATAGGAAGGAGATAGGTTATGTTTCCCAGAACTACAGTTCTTAAAGGCATCCTCATCACAGCGGTGGCTGTTTTCGCGACTAATGCGGCCGTTGCCGAATATCCATCTAAGCCAATAACACTGGTCGCTCCTTATGGACCGGGTGGTGCATCTGATCTAGCTGCACGAATCGTCTCTGCCACGGCCCCGGGATATCTTGGAAATGGAATTTTAGTTGTGAATCGGACAGGTGCTGCTGGTGTTACTGGTTCTACTTATGTGGCTAAAGGTCGACCTGATGGTTATACGCTATTGCTTTCACGAGTCGGATCTCAAGCCGCTGTTCCAGCGATAAATAAGAAAATCCCTTATAAATGGGATGACTTTACTTTTCTTGGTTTATTGGAGCAAAATCCTTTCGTGTTGGCCGTCAATGCTAACAGCCCCTACAAGTCTTTTGATGACCTAAAAAAAGCCATAAAATCCGGTAAGAAGCTATCCTACTCCTCGGCAGGTGTCGGCACTTTGCTACACGTGGCTATGGTGATCGTGCTTAATGACTTAGGCTTGGGACCAGATGCACTTACTCATATTCCATTCAAAGGCGGTGGCAAGGCAAATGCGGCCGTAACTGGTGGGCATGCGGATATGGTATTTGCGAACTTATCCGCGGCGATGAGCATGATTCGAGGTAACAAGTTAAGAGCTTTACTTGTTTCCACCAAAAAACGCCCGCCTACAATTCCCGATGTTCCAACAGCAACTGAAGCTGGCCACCCTAATCTTCATGTTGTGGTTGGTTGGAGCGGTATTTGGGGGCCGAAAGGGCTTCCCAAAGAAGTCACGGATAAATGGGTTGGCGTACTTGGTAAGCTTAAAAAGGATAAAGCTTGGAACAAAATGACCAAAGGGTTAGGTTCAGTGCCGTCAATAATGAATCCAGTTGATACGAAAGCCTTCGTTAAGAATCAGTACGAGACCTTCAAGGCTGTCGCTGAGAAAGTCGGTCTATCTGTCAATTAACTTCTACCCGCGTCCACCGCATCAAACATCAACCCAGTGGACGCGGAACAGACCGCGATCCTTTAGACTAGTGCCGAATTGAAAGGGACGTGCATGCAAATCCTGGAGCATTCAGATTTTCCCATTCCCGCAGGCCCCCTCAATAATCCGGGTTACTGGAACCCCTTGGGTTTTGTAAAAGACAATACCTGGAGAACTGAGTGGTCTGAACAAGCGATTGCAGAACTTAAGAATGCTGTTGTTGCCGTCAAGAGAACCGGAACCCCTGCTGGGCACTTCAAAAAAAAGGAATTTCCTCTACCTACTATCACACATGAGTTGAAGAGTATTCTTAGTGACTTGGAAACCAAGCGTGGCTTCGTTGTTATTCAGGGCCTGCCAATTCATGAATTTGACGACGAGGAGATTGAAATCTTGTTCTGGGGATTGATGACTCATCTTGGTGAACCCATGTCACAAAATGCCATGGGGCATCTTCTCGGTCATGTTCGTGACCTCGGGCTTGATGCTAACGACCCTAAGGTTCGTAATTACCAAACTACTGCAGAACTTTTTTTTCATAATGACTCATGTGACGTTCTGATGCTTCTGTCGCGCCGCCGTGCAAAAAAAGGAGGGCAATCGAGACTTGCGAGTATCCCTGCCCTATTTAACGCGATGTGGGCTGAAGACCCTGAACTAACTCGTGAGTTATTCCAGCCGTTTGCTGTTGACCGCCGAGGCGAGCCAGGTCGTCCTGATGAAGGCGACGAACCGTTTTATACATTACCAATATTAAACTATTACGATGGATATCTAACCGGGCGCATTGTACCAAGGTCTTATATTGAGTCGGCCCAACGGTTTGCTGGAGTACCGCCTTTGACTAAGCGTATGAACTTGGCTCTTGATTTTCTGGAGAGAATGGCGACGCATTCCAATGTACGTTTTTCATTTGATATGCACCCAGGCGACATCCAGCTAGTTAATAACTATTGTACGTGCCATTCGCGGACTGAATTCATCGATTATAACAAGCTGGACAAAAAACGCCATATGCTGCGTGGTTGGCTGAGCGTCTCAAACAGTCGGACCTTACCACCTTGGTACAAGTCTCGCTGGGGCAGCGTTAAGCCTGGTGAACCCCGGGGTGGCGTTTATGCCTCGCGACCAACGCAATTCTAAAATGGAAAATAGAAAACCTAACAAGGACGTCCCCAATATTCTGGTTATTCAGTTCGACCAAATGACGC